>SHYW01000063.1 GCA_009692615.1 Deltaproteobacteria bacterium
GGGCAAATCGAGGCAAAACTAAGGACCCTATTAACCGCGAGAGCAAAATGTAATCTGATATAACTTCGCAAAAACTGTAACTCATTACGAAAAAAACGATCTATCCTCCGCTGCCCTGCTTCCAGGGCAGTTGTTCAGAGGTTCCTTAACCTGACTGGTACACTATTGCGCCGCTATCTGGCACATTTTCTCTCCGCCATTGACAAACCAACCGCTACCGGCTGTTTCGGGAAAAGATCTGGCCCAAGCTTTTGGAGCTTGGGCCTAAGTTTGAAGCGCTTTACTGCGCCGAGAACGGCCGGCCGCCGATCGATCCGGTGCTGCTTTGCGGGGTGACGCTGCTCCAGTTTATAGAGAAAGTGGCAGACCGAAGAGCCAGCGAGCAGGTGGTCTATCATCTGGGCTGGAAGTACGCCCTGGATTTGGAACTGGACTACGGCGGGTTTCATGCCACGGTGTTGGTTTATTTTCGCGACCGGCTGGAAGAGCAAAAAGCCGAGCGAATGATCTTTGACGGGGTGGTGGATTTGTTGATCGAGCTGGGATTGGTCAAGCGCAAGGGCAAGCAGCGGCTCGATAGCACCCACATTGTGGGATACGTCAAAGCGATGAGCTGGATGGAGTGCGCGATGGAAACGCTACGCTTGGCATTGGAGGATTTGAAAGCAGAAGTGGGGAAGAAAACGCGGCCAGAATTTTGGGACCGACTGTGGGCGTTGTATGTCGAGAACAATCTGGATTGGCGGTTAAGCAAACCCGAGCAAACCAACCGCCATCGGCAATGTGGGCAAGACATGAGAGACCTGCTGGAGTGGATCGCCACAGAGAACCCCAAGCTCGCTGAACGTGAAGCGGTGCAACTCTTGCGGCGAGTCTTAGACGAGCAGTTCGAAGTAGTCGAGGGAAAGCTGGAACTTATCACCCAGCGGCCCCCTCGCGCGGTACACAACCCGCATGATCCCGATGCCCATTACGCCGATAAGAAGACTAAACAGTGGACCGGCTACAAAGTGCACGTCGCCGAGACGGTCGATCCCCAAGAGCCGATCAAGGAAAAGGGCGAGCCGGCTAAACATTTCATTACCGAGATGTTCACCACCGAAGCGGCCCAGGACGAGATGGCCGGTTTAACCGAAGTGCTCAAAAGAGAGCAAGAGCATCATGAGATTATACCTGATGCGATGTACACGGATGCCGGGTATGTGACTGAGCATACTTTAACGCAGGCGGAACAAAACGGCCTGGAGTTATTAGGGCCGTGCCGTCCCGACCCGCACAAGGGGCCGTACAATAGCGATGCGTTCCAGGTTGATGTCGACAAGCGTCAGGCGGTTTGTCCCCAGGGTAACTTAAGCAGTCAATGCAGCCGCATCAAAGATAATTACCAGGGAACCGAGTACTACCGCATCGAGTGGGGCAATCAATGTGATGGCTGTCCGGTACAAAAGCAGTGTACGCATTCCAAGAACGGCCGGAGAACTTTAGTCGTCGGACTGCGTCACGATCTGGTCGAGCGGCGGCGCAGAGAAATGAAACAGAGCGGGTTTTCAAAGAGCATGCATCCGAGAAACGGCATCGAAGCAACGCACAGCGAGTTGCTGCGCGGGCATGGGATGAGACAGACAAAATATCGGGGCCTCAACCGCGTCGGTTTGTCGAATTACTTCATGGGGGCGGCGTGCAACGTGAAACGATATCTAAGTCTGCTCGCGTTCCAGATGAGAACGCCGGCGCTCAGCCCGGCTTGAGGGCTCGGGGCCGTTCATTTTATTGGCGATGGCAGCGTTGCCGATGAAAATCGACCTTTCGCAAAACTATCTTGCTACCCGAAGCGTTAGATCGCGGTTATGGGAAATTAAATTGACGGGTTTTTCAGCAGAATCTCAATCTGTACAATCTTGGGAATCGAGACTGATGTCGGATCTCTATCGACTTATTTTACTTCCGCAACGGGTTTTACGGATTTAGGGACTGGAAAGTTTAGGAACTCGGATGCGACTTTTTTTGATTACTCGACAACAAAACTCTTAAAAAACATGTTCCACACGATCAGGAGGTAGCAATCATGTTCGCCAGCCATAACACCAAAGCCCGCAGCGCACTCATCGCCGCAACCATCGCCTCGCTGCTCATCGCATTCTCCCCCAACCTCTACGCTCAGTCCTCTCTCACCGTCCAGCCGTCGACGGGCAGAGTCGGCGTCGCCGGCACGGTCAAAGCGACGAACTTCAAAGGCGACGGCTCGCAGTTGACCGAATCCTTTTAGCATATTGTTAAAGTTGCCTCCCATGACGACATCGAATCCCGAAAAGTGGAATCGTGCCGGCTCTTCTCATTTCGCACGAGAAAAGGTATTTTTTGCAACAGGCAAATGGCGACACGACTCACTCCAGATCAGATCGAACGTTACAGCCGCCAGATCATGGTGCCGGATCTCGGCGGCGCGGCGCAGATGCATCTGCGCGCGGCGCGGGTGCTCATTATTGGCGCCGGCGGCTTGGGTTCGCCCGCGGCTTTTTATCTTGCCGCGGCGGGCATCGGAACTTTAGGCATCGTCGACCCCGATAAAGTGGAGCTGTCGAATTTGCAGCGGCAAATTCTTCACGCAACGGCGGACATCGGCCGGCAAAAAGTCGATTCGGCGAAAGCGACTCTCAGCGAACTAAACCCCGATGTCGAAGTGAAAACCTATCCCGTACGCTTTGATGCGGAGAACGCGGAAGCGATCGCCGCTGAATATGATTTCATCGTCGACGGCAGCGACAACTTCGATACTAAATTTCTCGTCAACGATACCGCGATAAAGTTGAACATCGCTTTTTCCCACGCCGGCATTGTCCGGCTCCAGGGGCAGACGATGACGGTGATCCCCGGCAAATCGGCATGCTACCGTTGCCTGTTCAAAGCGCCGCCACCACCCGAAGAGATTTTAAATTGCCAAGCCTCCGGCATTCTCGGCGCCGTCGCCGGCACGCTGGGAACGATTCAAGCCACCGAAGCGATAAAATATTTAGCCGGCTTCGAAACCGGTCTGCTCACTAATCGCTTACTGGTTTACGACGCCAAAAATATGAAATTTCGCGATATCGAAGTACAGCGCGATCCCAACTGCAACAGTTGCGGCGAGCGAGCAAACTAGTCATGGGCTTTGTCATTGGCCTCGAATGCCGCGAATGCGGCGAGAAATATCTTCAGACGCCGCGCCATGTTTGCGACAGCTGCTTCGGACCGCTGGAGATCGAGTACGATTTCGCCGCCATCAAGAAATCCATCAGCCGGGAAAAGATCGCTAGCCGCGAGCGCAATCTGTGGCGCTATCGCGAACTGTTGCCCATCGACGGCGAACCGCGGGTCGGCTTGTATTCCGGGTTTACCCCCTTGGTGCGCGCCGATCGTCTCGCCACCGCGCTGGGCGTCAAAGAACTGTACATCAAAGACGACTCGGTGAACCATCCGACGTTTTCTTATAAAGACCGCGTGGTCTCGTTGGCGATTTCCAAAGCATTGGAGTTCGGCTTCGACACCGTCGCCTGCGCGTCCACCGGCAACTTGGCCAACTCCGTGGCCGCTCACGCGGCGGTGGCGGGGCTGCGTTGCTACGTTTTCATTCCCGACGACCTTGAACCGGCAAAAGTGATCGGCTCGTCGATTTACGGTCCGACCACGGTCGCCATCCGAGGCAACTACGACGACGTCAATCGGCTGTGCAGCGAGATCGGCGACAAATACGGCTGGGCCTTCGTCAACGTCAACTTGCGCCCGTACTATGCCGAAGGCGCCAAGACCCACGGTTTCGAAATCGCCGAGCAGTTGGGCTGGAAGCTGCCGCAGCATATCGTCGTCGCCTCCGCGGGCGGGACAATTCTCCCGAAGTTGGCCAAGAGTTTTCACGAGCTGATCGATGTCGGCTTGGTCGCGAAAAGCGGCTGCAAAATTTATTCGGCACAAGCCTCGGGCTGCGCGCCGATCATCGAAGCGCTGCATCGAGGCAACGATATCGTCAAGCCGGTGAAACCCAACACCATTGCCAGCTCCATCGCTATCGGCGATCCCGCCGACGGCTACTATGTGCTGCAAGTGTTGAAAGAATCCGGCGGCTGGGGTGAAAGCGCCAGCGATGAAGAAATTCTCGACGCAATTAAATTACTGGCGCGCACCGAAGGCATCTTTACCGAACCCGCCGGCGGCGCCGAAGTTGCGGTGGCCAAGAAACTCATCGAGCAAGGGCGCATTCCGCGCGACGAATCCATCGTCATCAGTATCACGGGCAACGGTTATAAGAGTCTGGAAGCGGTCGCCCCGTGCGTCGAAAAGCCCCACCCCATCAGCGCGACGCTGGAACAGTTCGACGCGCTATTTGCCCGCATCGGCCCGAGCAGCACTGCACAAAACTGATTCGCGGCGATCGGTCGCCACACACGATTCCAAACCCATCGCCTTGCAAGGGGAGCGGTGTCGGATTATCTTAGGCCCAATCCAATAAGTTTCGAATCTGAGGAGGATCGTTATGTCAGTGCGAGTTCGTGTCCCTACCCCGCTACGCAAGTACACCCAGGGCGCCGATGAAGTGAACGCGGAAGGCGTTAATATCAAATCTCTGGTCGATGATTTAGAAAAAAATTATCCCGGCATTAAAGAACGGATCTGCGACGAGACCGGCAAAGTGCGCCGCTTCGTCAATGTCTATGTCAACGGCGACGATATTCGCTTCTTGCAGAATCTCGAAACCGCGCTCAAAGCCGGCGACAACATCTCCATCGTGCCGGCCATCGCCGGCGGCAAGTAAGTTTAACTGGAGAGATCATGGCGAGGTCATCGTCTAATCTACGCTTGGTACCGTCGCCTGAGACCGAGCCGCGCAAGGTCGAGTCGATTCTCGACCTGATCGGCAACACACCACTACTGGAAATTCGCCACATCACCGAAGGGCTAGCACATGGGGTAAAGGTTTTCGCCAAACTAGAAGGCATGAATCCCGGCGGTTCGGTCAAGGACCGGCCGGCCTGGCGCATGATTCAAGAAGGTTTGCGCTCGGGTAAACTTCATCCCGGCAAAACCATTCTCGACGCGACCTCGGGAAATACCGGCATCGCCCTGGCGTTGATCGGCAGCGTGCTCGGTTATCCGGTGGAGCTGGTGATTCCGGCAAATGTCGGCAACGAGCGTAAGTTGATCATCAACGCCTACGGCGCGAAAATGACTTTCAGCGATCCCATGGAAGGTTCCGACGGCGCGATTCGCTTGTGCCGGGAAGTTTTGCAAGCCGACCCAGAGAAGTATTACAAGCCGGATCAATATTTTAACCCGATGAATCCCCAGGCCCACTACGAAAACACCGGTCCGGAGATTTATCGACAAACCGACGGCGGCGTCAGCCATTTCCTCGCCGGCATCGGCACCGGCGGCACCGTCATGGGCGCCGGCCGCTACTTGAAAGAGGTCAATCCCAACATTCAGGTGATCGCCGTGGAACCGGACGACGCGCTGCATGGACTCGAAGGATTAAAACATATGGCGAGTTCCATCGTGCCGGGAATTTATCATGAGGCGGAACTCGACGATAAGATTGCCGTGTCGACGGAAGATGCCTACTCGATGGTCTATCGCTTGAGCCAGGAAGAAGGAGTTCTGGTCGGCCAGTCATCGGGCGCCGCTCTCTGCGCCGCGCTCAAAGTCGCGCGCAAACTGGAGTCGGGCATCGTCGTGACGATCTTCCCGGACTTCGGCGACAAATATCTGACGACTAACTTATGGGTCGGCTGGCGCGACCGCATGGCCGTGGGCAATATGAAATTCTCGATTTGATAATTTTATGGCGACAAAAACAGAACCGACCACCGTGCGTGAGCGAGTCTATCTGACGTTTCCCGAGAAGCTGATCAACGAACCCGTGCTCAGCCTATTGGCCAAAAGGTTCGACGTCATCTTCAATATTCGCGGCTCCACCGTGACGTCCGAAATGGCGCTGGTTTCATTGAAATTCGAAGGCGCGCCGAAAGAAGTTGCCAAGGCGATCGCCTGGCTCAAGAGAAAAGGTGTGAGTGTCGAAGCGACCGACAAGCGGCGCTAAAGGATAGACGAGATTACTGCGCCGCCGCCGAGATCGAGAGCACCAGGACGCCGCCTTCATGGGCCGGCCCGCCTAAAATAAAATTTCCTTTGTTGGGAATTTTCACTGTCGTGTCAACCACCGGTTTGTCGCCTGCCGTGAGCCGCACTTTCACCGCGATGCGATTATCTTGAAACTCTTGGGGCACCACCGTCAGCGTGCGGCCGCCGGGAATCTCGAAAGATTGCGAACCCAGCCAGGGAACAACTTTACTGTCATCTTTAAGCGAACGGTAAGAGCGATACTTGAGCGACTTTAACTGTTGCTCCATGCCCTTGAGCTTGACATCGAATTCATCCGCGTTGTTGCCCGCGAGAATCGACCGAATCGTCACTTGAACCGACTGAGGATTTTTTTCCGCCGTGCGGGCCGGCCCCTCGGCCGACAAAAGAAAGGCGCTAAAAAGTAGGGCTAGACTTGGAAGCTTCTTCAGCAGCAGTTTCATTTTCACCTTCTTGATCTTGATAAAGCCAAATGACCGTCGTCTTGCTCTGATCTTCCCGTATCAGCGCCACGCTCCGGCCATGGGCGTCAATCGACTCCACCGAAGCGAAATTATCGCGCCCACCCCGTCCCGGCAGATAGGAATCGAGAGAAAAAAGTCCGAGCACCAAAACGATCACCACCGGCACCGCCCAAGCGATTCGCGGCGCGGTAAAAAACTCGCGGAACCATTCCGACAAATCTTCATGCCAGGCGCGCTTTTGGTTGATGCGCTGCTGCACGCCGCGCCAAAACGGTAGAAAGTCGATACTGGCCGATTGCGCCGTCAGATCTTCCTTGAGCACCAGCTGCAATTTTTCCAGTTGCTGGCGCGCCACGTTGCAATCAGCGCAGCCGGCGAGGTGAAGCCGCACCGACTCACTGTCGGTGGCCTTCAATTCACCATCGAGCCAGCGGCCGATGGATTCACGGATGGTTTCACAGTTATTCATAAAAACGCACTCAACTTATCTTGCAATTTTTTTCTCGCATAATGGAGCCGGCTCATTACCGTGCCTTCGGAACAGCCGAGAATCTCGCCGATGTCTTTGTATGAAAGACCTTCAAGTGTTCGCAGCACGATCACCGCCTTGTGATCCGGTGTTAAATCGTTAATCGCCAGGGTCAACTTTTCCCTTAACTCCTTATCTTGCACGTCGGCGAAGGGATCCTTGGCAACCTCGTTCTGGGCTTCCATCACGTCGTCCATGGATTCGCGAAAATCCAACGGATTACGCTTCTGTTTCCGTTGGGCGTCGATCGACATGTTCACCGCGATTCGATAGATCCACGTATAGAAAGACGAGCCGCCTTGGAAACTGTTAATCTTTCGAAAGGCACGAAAAAAAGTATCCTGGGCTACATCGAGCGCGTCTTCCCGGTTGCGTAGTAAACCGAGAATCACCATAAAAACTTTCTGGTGATAGCGCGAGACCAGCTCTTGAAACGCGCTGGTCTCGCCGGCTTGGCTCTTCTTTACGAGTTCCGAGTCGCTCAGCTCCACAACGATCCTGCCAGTTAGACGTAAGCGTAAGAGGAATATTCAGCGAGTAAAACGACTTGTTGAGACAAAACCTTGACGTTTGCGCGAATTCAACTAGAATCGCGTTGATTTCTTTGCCTTTTCCTCAGCCACTGTCACTTTTCAAAGAAAGGTTATCTATGCTGGTTCAATGTCCCAATTGCAAGACAACCTACAAAGTTTCCGATGATGTATTGAAGGGCTCCACGCCGGCATTTCGCTGCTCACGCTGCCGCCACACCTTCGAGCTGGAAACCGAAGCGGCTGAACAGCCAGATGCGGCTGAAGCCTCAGTGGAGGAAGCGACCCCGCCAGCATCAGACCCGGAATTGAGCTTCACATATGCCGAGAAACCGGACGAAACGGTCGTTCCGATAGTCTCACCGGAGCCAACGGTCGCCGCGCATGCCGCGGAAGCGATTCCGCCTCAAACCGCAGCCGAACCCGAACCTTGGTCTATGGAAATGGAAGCAGCCGAAGCCGAGCCGCACCTCACTTTACCGCAAGTCGTTCCGATCCCAGCGCCAGCGCATGTTGTCGAGTCGGCCGCGGAATTTGCCGATCACAAAGAGCCGCCGCCAAGCGACGGCCAAGTCGACGAAACCGATGACAGCGATAATATTCTGCCCATGACGTCTTACATGGACCAGCAGGCGTCGATTCTCCCCTACCTGACGCTTTTCGGCCTGCTCGCCATCGGTTTTTCGCTGCTGGCGGTGTTTTCCTATTCTCATTCGAAAGCGTCGGAAGAATTTTTAAGAAAAATCCCGCTGCTCGGCGCATCGGTCCTCAAGAACAATCATCTCAAGGACAGCATTCTGCTGCGCTCGGTGCGCGGCGGTTACCAAACGATCGAGAGAAATCGGGAGGTATTTGTCATCACCGGCGTAGCCGTCAATCAGAACCCGGTGGTGATCCGCGAGATCCAGCTGGCCGGCAAACTGTTCAACGATGCCGGCAAGGAGATGGAACAACAGACGATCTGGATCGGCAATACGCTCTCGGCGAAAATACTCCGGGGCACGACGCTGGAAGAAATCCCCAACCTACAAAACCTGAAGCCGCTGAGCTTCAAAATGCCGCCCGGAGAATCCCTGCCCTTTACAATGGTATTTTTGAAATCGGCCAAGAGCGCCAAAGATTTCATCTGCGAGGTGGCATTCGCCGAAAGTGAGGTTTAAACTAAGACCACGCTACGGCTTGTGCGAATCGTCCTTCGGCGTGATGTCAATATCGTCGGAGTCGCTGACCGCTTTGCGAAATTTTCGAATGCTTTTGCCGAGCCCTTCGCCCAAGTCAGGCAAGCGCCGGTTGAACAGCACCATGACGATGACCAAGATCACTAAGAGTTCGCCGATTCCCAATCCAAACATCGCGCCTCCGTCGAGCCGAATCGAAGTTAACCGCGGGCGGACAAACTTCAAGCTATTGCGTCGTCCGTTTTTAGGCTAGCGCGATACTATACGATCGTGATGCTTTTAAACACCACCCTGAGCCGATTCTTCGCTCTGTCGATCGCGATTCACATCTCGGCCATTGTCTTACTAATAATCAAAGCTCAACCCTTGAGCCGCACCCAGCAACCCGAATCCATCGCGGTTTCACTGCTCCCACCGGCGGAGAAAAAAAGCCAACCACCGAGCCCTGCGCCCAAAGCGGCTCGCGCCGCCACAGTTTCCCCGAAGCGTCCCACAGTGGTGGCCAAGAATGACAAAGCGCCGAGCAAAGAACCCACTGCGCCGGCGCGCGAGAAGGCGTTTACGAGCGAGCGAAATCTCAATCCGCCGCCGCGTGAAGTGATTCCCGAAAAAGCCGAGATCGCCGAGCGCAATTTACCGACGCTGAAAGAACTCCTTCCGTCGATTACTTACTCTTCGTCTGACGGCCGCACCGGCAGTCCGATTAGTCTCAACACCAAGGATCCGGTTTACGTCAGTTATTTTAACAAGATCAAACAGAACATCGAGCAGCGCTGGGAATATCCGGAAATGGCGCTACGCTACGGTTTACAGGGACGACTGGCTTTGGAATTTTCCATCAATGGCGACGGGCAACTCGATGGTTTGCGCCTCATTCGCTCGAGCGGTTCGCAATTGCTCGACGAAGAAGCCTTACGGGCGATTAAAGCCGCGGCACCCTTTCCGCCCATTCCCACTTGGATCAAACCGGTGCCGCTGCTGATCTCGGCATCGATGGAATATCACGATAGCCGCTTGAACTATCGCTTCAACCGTTGAGCCTCGACGAAAAGACATTCTTAGGATTCTTCTGACGTTGAATTCGCTTGCCAACGCAGCACCGGCTTGCGCGCGGCTCGCGCTTCATCCAGACGGCGCACCGGCGTCGAGTGCGGCGCTTGTTTGACCAGCTCGGGATCTTGGCGTGCCTCTTGGGCAATGGCCAGCATGGCGGCGATGAAACCGTCGAGGGTTTCCGGCGTCTCGGTTTCGGTGGGCTCGATCATCAAGGCGCCGGAAACCACTAGGGGAAAATAAATCGTCGGCGGATGGTAACCGTAATCCAACAAGCGCTTAGCGATTCCGAGGGTGCTGACGCCGCTGCGGTGCTGGATGCGATCGGTGAAAATGCATTCATGCATGCACGGCTGGTCGTAGGCGATCTGATAATCTTTTTCTAATTTCTTGCGAATATAGTTGGCATTGAGGAGCGCCATGCGGCTGGCGTTTTCCAGACCATCGCCGCCCAAGGAAACAATATAGGTGTAGGCGCGTACCAACACGCCGAAGTTGCCGAAGTAAGAGCGCACGCGGCCCACCGATTTCGCGGCAACTTCCAGCAACTCGAATCGATCGCTATTTTTAACGATACGCGGCACCGGCAAATAGTCGCGCAAATGGCTGCGCACAGCTACGGGTCCGGCGCCGGGCCCGCCACCGCCGTGGGGTGTGGAAAAGGTTTTATGCAGATTCATGTGCAAGACATCGACGCCCATATGGCCGGGCTTGGCGATGCCCATGAGCGCATTGAGATTGGCGCCATCGAGATAAACCATGCCACCGCGGCCGTGCACCACCTCGGCAATCGCTTCGATGTTGGTCTCGAAAAGTCCGAGAGTATTGGGATTTGTGATCATGATCGCCGCGACGTCCTCATCCATCATTTTAGCCACGGCGGCGGCATCGATGACGCCGCGTTCGTTGGAGGAGATTTGCATAACGTCGTAGCCGCATAGCGTCGAACTCGCCGGATTGGTGCCATGGGCGGTGTCGGGGACGATAATTTTCTTGCGCGGATCGCCGCGCTCAGCCAAACACGCGCGGATCAACATCAAACCGGTAAGCTCGCCCTGGGCTCCCGCGGAGGGCTGCAAGCTGACATGGTCCATGCCGCTGATCTCCGCCAACATGACTTCCAAATCGTAAAGCAACGCCAGCGCGCCCTGGAGCATGGCGGCGGGCGCCAGCGGATGGAGCGCGGCAAAGCCGGGAAAGCGCGCCACCACTTCGTTGATCTTGGGATTGTATTTCATCGTGCAAGAGCCGAGCGGATAGAACTGGCTCTCGATGGAAAAATTACGTTGCGACAGGCGGGTGAAATGGCGCAGCACTTCGAGCTCGCCCAACTCGGGAAAGCCGGCGATGTCGTCGCGCAGCAACGACGCCGGCAGCAGGGTTTCAACTCCATCCCCTTCCGACGGCCAAACCACCGCGCTCCGGCCCGCCGAACCGCTTTCGAACAGCAACTTGGGCTCGGCCACTTGCGAAAGTTTTTTATCCGGCGATGGTTCGGACAAGTTCGACGATCTCCTCTCGCTCATTCATTTCGGTGGCGCAGACGAGCAGACAATCTTTCAATTCGGGATACCAGGGTTCCAAACGGATGCCGGGAAGGATTTTTTTGTCCGCCGTGCGCGCGAAACTGCGCTCGAGATATTTATCTCGGAGTACGAACTCGTTGAAAAACGGTCCGGAAAAAACTCGCTCCAGCTTGGCCTGCGCGATCAACTCAGCTTTAGCGCCGTGGGCCCGCGCTAAATTGACTTCAGCGATGCGCCGCATGCCGGATTTCCCGAGCAGCGCCATATAAACCGTCGCCGCCAAGGTGCATAGGGTTTGACTGGTGCAAATGTTGGAGGTCGCCTTCTCGCGCCGAATATGTTGCTCTCGGGTCGCCAGCGTCAGCACAAACCCACGCCGCCCTTCGCTATCGACGGTCTCGCCCACCAGCCGGCCGGGTATGTTGCGCACGAACTTTTTCTGGCAGGCGAAAAATCCAAAGGCCGGCCCGCCGAGACTCATAGGCACGCCGAGACTCTGGCCTTCGCCGACGGCGATATCGACGCCGAAATCGCCGGGCGGTTTGAGCAGAGCCAACGACAACGGCTCGCTGGTCACTGAGATCAACTGGGCGCCGGCCTTGACACAGGCCGCTTTAACCGGCGCTAAATCTTCGATGACCCCGAAAAAATTCGGATAGCCGAGCAAGACGCACATCGTCCGATCGTCGAGCTGGCGCGTTAGCGCGTCGAGATCCGTGGCGCCGCTGCCATCGAAGGCTATTTCTTCCAGGACAACGTCCGTGAGATTTTTAAAATAGCTGGCGATGACGGCGCGATACTGCGGATGGAGCGCGCGCGAAACTAACACGCGGCGCTTTTTGTCCGGCTGGATGCGCCGCGCCATCAGCACCGCTTCGGCCGCCGCCGACGCGCCGTCGTAGACCGCCGCATTGGAAACTTCCATGCCGGTGAGCTGGCAGATCAGCGTCTGATATTCGAACAGCGCTTGCAGCGTGCCCTGACTCACCTCGGGTTGATAAGGCGTGTAGGAAGTAGAAAATTCCGCCCGCGAAATCGTCGCGTCCACCGCGCTCGGAATGAAGTGATGATAAATGCCGCCGCCAAGAAAAAAACTCCAATCGGCGGCGCCGATGTTTTGCCCCGCCAAATGGGCCATCCGCCGGCGCACCGCTAGTTCGGTCAGGCCGTCGGGCAGAGCAATATGGGCGCGCTCGCGCAGCGCCGCCGGCACATGGCGAAACAGATCATCGATGGAAGCCAAGCCGAGCGCATCGAGCATGCGCTCCTGATCGGCGGAGGTGTGCGGCGTGTAGCGCATGGACAATTACTTTTCTTCGTCTTCTTCTTCTTCGGACTCGTCGTCTTCGTCCTCATCGTCGTCATCGTCATCTTTTTGCTGAGCGACGTACTCGCCGTATTCGTCTTCGTCCATCAAATCCTTGAGATCATCTTGATCGCTCAGCTTGACGCGGATCATCCAGCCGTCGCCGTAGGGATCGTCGTTGATGGTTTCGGGATTATCCGGCAGCACGTCATTGATCTCCAATACCATGCCGCTCACCGGCGCGTAAATGTCCGACACCGCCTTGACCGACTCCACCGCGCCGAAGGGATCGTCCTTGACGATTTTCTCGCCGACTTCGGGTAACTCCACGAATACAAGATCGCCGAGCTCTGCTTGAGCGAATTCAGTGATGCCGATGGTGGCGGTATTGCCTTCCACCAACACCCATTCATGTTCTTTTGAATATTTTAGACCTTCGGGAAATTCCATCTTCAACCTCCTTAATACACTGAACTGACTGCGCCGCTAACGGCGATAAAATGGCAATGCAACAATCCGCGCCGGCACGGTGCGGCGGCGGATTTCCACGTCGATGACGTTATCGATGGCCGCCTCCGCGCTCTCGACGTAGGCCAGAGCAATGGTTTTTTCCAGCGACGGCGACATCGTGCCGCTGGTCACCCGGCCGACGGGCCGGCCGTTTTTTTTCAAGGGGTAATCGCTGCGCGCGATTCCCGGCGCCAACATTTCCAAGCCGACTAGTTTACGCGCCACACCTTCAGACTTTTGCTTGAGTAAAATCTCGCGGCCGAGAAAAGCCGGCTTGGCCAGCTTAGTTACCCAAGCCAGACCCGCTTCCAACGGCGTCGTCGAATCGTCGAGCTCATGACCGTAAAGCGGAAAAGCCTTTTCCAATCGCAAGGTGTCGCGCGCGCCCAATCCGACTGGAACTAAACCATCCGGCGCGCCGGCCGTCAATAAAATATCCCATAGCCGCTCGGCGTGATCGGCGTGGCAATAAAGCTCGAAACCATCCTCACCGGTATAGCCGGTGCGAGCGATCATACAGCGGATCGTCGCGACATCGGCGAAGGCGAAGTGAAATGATTTTATCTCATCCAACCTCGCCGCCGTCAGCGGCGCCAAGATTTTTACCGCCGCCGGACCTTGCAAGGCCAACTGGCCGTACAATGCGCTCTGGTTTTCAACTTCGACGTCGCTCCGCGCTCGTTCACTGAGCCAAGCAAAATCTTTATCGCTGTTCGAAGCGTTGACGCAGATAAAATAGGCATCCGCCTTGACGCGGTAAATAATCACGTCATCGACCACGCCGCCGCGCTCATTGAGCAGCAAATTATATTGCGCCTGAAAAATTTCCAGCCGGCCGACATCATTGGCGCTCAACCCTTGGCAAAATTCCAAGGCGCCGGCGCCGCGCACTTCGATCTCGCCCATATGGCTGACATCGAACAGGCCGGCACGGCGGCGCACCGCCAAGTGCTCGTCGATGACGCCCTGATATTGCACCGGCATCTCCCAGCCGGCGAAATCGACCAACTTCGCGCCGGCGCGCCGATGCGCACTGTACAGCGGAGTTCTTTTAAGTGTGGCCGCCACGATGGTTGAAATGGACACCGATCGCTTAATGATCCCGCTGCATGGAATCCTTCGCCGCTTTCAAAGTATTGAACAGCAGCATGCAGATGGTCATCGGTCCGACACCGCCGGGAACCGGAGTGATTGCCGAAGCTCGGTCTTTGGCAGTTTCGAAATCGACATCGCCGCCCAATTTGCCGTTGGGCAAGCGATTGACCCCGACATCAATTACCACCGCGCCCGGCTTCACCCAATCGCCGCGCACCAGGCCGGCCTTGCCGATGGCGACGACGAGTATATCGGCGCGACCGACTTCGTCGCGCAAGCTCGCCGTGCGTGAATGGCAAATTGTCACGGTCGCGTGCTTTTCCAACAGCATCAGCGCCACCGGTTTGCCGACGATATTACTCCGCCCCACCACCACGGCGTTTTTACCTTTGGGATCGCAGCCCGCCGCTTCGAGCAATTTCATGATGCCCATCGGCGTGCAAGGCTTAAAACCAGCACCGCCGAGCACGAGCATGCCCTGACTCACCGGATGAAAACCATCGACATCTTTGTGCGGTGAAATCGCTTCGAGAATTTTCTCGGCATGAATGTGGGGCGGCAGCGGCAACTGAACTAAAATGCCGTGCACCGCTTTGTCCTTGTTGAGCTGATGCACCAACGCGAGTAAGTCTCGTTCCGAGATCGTCGCCGGTAAAAAATGCTCGAAAGACTTGATGCCGACTTCGAGGCAAGCTTTCTCTTTGTTACGCACATAAATATGCGATGCCGGATCGTCGCCGACCAAAACCACGGCGAGCCCCGGCACCAGGTGCCAACGTCGCTCAAGTCCATCGACTTCTTCTTTGATTTTTTTTTGAACTTCTTTTGCGACGGCCTTGCCGTCAATGATGGTAGCCATAAATCCACTCCGCGCTGGTTGCGGAAAACTATTTCGAAATGAGAATTTCTGTAAAGACCGATTGAAGTATTTGGATGACATGGTGAATCGTAAAGGTCAACCCCGAAAGAGTCAAAAATAGCACGTCCGTTCGCCGCGCTCATTGACGTCAATCCGGTTTAGGCATTAGATACGGAAAAAGAATTTGAGGGAATCGATCCATGAGCGAACCGCGCACATTGAATGAAGTCAAAGACGATATTCGCGGCCGCGTCGGCCAGCGCGCGCCGTTTCTCCACGCCGACCGAGCCGAATCCGAAGAAGCGCTGGCGCAAATGGCAAACTTCGAAGGCGAAACTTGGGCGGCGGCATGGAACGCACTCGGTTCCCGTTGGGAAGCAACCGCGCTGAGCGCGGAAAAATCCGGCAATGGCGCGCAAGCGAAGGACGCTTTTCTAAAATCCTACGGCTACTACGGCATCGCCCGCCATCCGTTTCCGAGCACACCGGGCAAACATCACGGCTACCAGAAAACCCGCGAGATGTTTCTCGCCGCGTCAAAATATTTCGACATTGCCGTCGAGCGTGTGGCGATTCCGTTTCAAGGTAAAGTAATAGTCGGCCACTTACGTTTGCCGAAAAAATTTCCGGCGCCGATGATCATGCACTGGGGCGGCATCGACAACTGGAAAGAAGAACGCCACTCCTTCGGTGAGAACTTCGTCAAAGAAGGCTGGGGCTGCTTCATCATCGACAGCCCCGGCACCGGCGAATGTCCGATGCTCGCCGGTCCCGACGCCCATCAAGTGCATCTGGCGGTGCTGGAGTATCTACTAAAGCGGCCCGAAGTGGACGGTAATAGAATCGCCGCGGTCGGCGCCAGCTTCGGCGGCCACTGGTCGACCAAGCTCGCCCACATGGCGCCGGATAAATTGCGCGCCGCGGTCAACTGGGGCGGCGGCGTACACCATTTTTTTCAAGCGCAATGGCAAGAACGTTCGCGCCACGCCGACTCCTATCTTTTCGATCTCATCGAAGCGCGCGCCAATTTATTCGGCAAGAAAACTTTCGACGAGCTGTGCGCCGTGATGCCGGCGCTGTCTCTGCTCGATCAAGCCTTGCTCGACAAACCCTCAGCGCCGCTGCTGATCGTCAACGGCAAGGAAGACAAGCAGGTGCCTTTGGAAGATTTTTATTTATTGCTCGAACATGGCACGCCCAAAACCATTCGCCTTTTCCCCGGCGGCCACATGGGCGCGATCCCGAATATTTTCAAGACCGTGATTAGCTGGCTGCATGAAAAACTGGATTGATTACTATGAGCCTCTATCAAGTGCAGAAGCTGATCTATCACGTCAACCGCGACGCCGAACGACGCGAGCGCTACCGCCAAGATGCGACTGGATTCGTGAAAGGTTACGACCTCACCGAGCCGGAAGGCACGGCGATCCTGAATGTCGACGTGCGCGCGGGTAAGGGCGATAAAGACCGCCACACGATGCTCCCGACGGCGGTGAAAAAACCCCTCGCAAAGCATCTTGAAATAATCAAGGAGCAACATCGGCGCGATCTCGAAAACGGCTTGGGCCGAGTCGTCCTGCGAACGCCCTGGATCGCAAATATCCTAACGCGATAAAAGAATGGGGATGGCAGTGGCTATTTCCCGCAACTAGTCACTACACCGATCGAGCAACTGGAGAGCAACACAGACATCACTTGCACGAATGCGTGTTACAGAAGGCTGTGAAACAAGCCGTACGCAAGGCAGGGCTGGCAAAGCCAGCGACTCCGCACACATTCAGACATTCATTTGCGACCCATTTGCTTGAGGACGGCTATGACATCCGCACAGTTCAGGAACTCCTTTGCCACCGCGATGTCAGCACGACGATGATTTACACGCATGTGTTGAATCGTGGCGGCAGAGGCGTCAACAGCCCAGCCGATCGTCTATAATTTATGATAGCGGGAGCGCTGGCTGGAATAACCCGCCAACCGTTAGGGAGATAACCCGCCAACCCAGGCGGCTTTTGGCGGGAGATATAACGTTGACAATGAGGGATAGCTGATGGGTATTGCAACCGATTTGGATTTTATTGTCAGAGTCGTCGCCGGAGATAAGCCGACCCGCAATTGTCGCCGGCTACGCCGGCTCACTTAATAGTTAGGCGTCGCAAATTGACCCCACGCTGCTCCATCTGTCCGAATCAATGAATCTCACTCCAAAAGGATATCGAAACATGTCCAAGCACGTAGCCGCAGTTCGCAAGTTCTACGAGGTGTTCACAACGGGGGATGTCTCTGAATTCGATCAGATTCTTGCCCCTGATTGGCAACCTATACCAGCCGTGCCAGGAAACCCTGGCGGAAGAGATGGTCAAAAGGGCACGGTTGGTTATCTCCAGTCCGTACTTTCAGATCTTGTCTATTCAGTGGAAGAAATCTATGAGTGCGGGCCTGACGTCGTGGCGTGTCGGTGTGCGCTTCGGGGAGTCCAGAAGGGACCGTTCCCTGGTCTTTCAGTTGTTGGAGCATCCGTCGAACTAATGACTATGGAGTTTCACTACTTCAAAAACGACCAGATAGTTGGTACACGGCATATCGAAGACTTTTTCGGCGTTCACCAACAGTTGCTCGCAGCAGGTGCCAAGCAACTTTAGGTCAGAGCATATTCACCAGATGGAGCGGTGGCTCTCGACAACTCCCTCCCGCTTGTGCCAACCGCAACGCCTAACCCTTCGTTCCAGCGGACTGGCTTCGGCATCCGCTGAACTCAAACGTTAGGCCACCGATCAATCCAATCTCATCACGCCCATAAATCATCCATAACCACGGATCGTTCATGGGCGGGCTCGCACTGATTCCGAGCCTGTTTATCGCTCAAGCGGTGGTTCGTCGGTACTGGCACAAAACAAAAACGCCGCCGACAGAATACCTGCCGGCGGCGTTTCAGACGGATCTAATCCGTCAATCTCACGAAGTGATCTCCCACCAATTCTTATTGATATCGCTCAGCAGAAAATGCGCCCGGCCATTGGTTTTGAATTCGCGCACGTCGTCGATGCCGAGCTGCTTGCCGTTTTTGGAAAAATCCTTGTGGGCGTCTTCGACTTCTTCGGGAGTCGCGAGTTTTAACGTGAAGCGGTTTTGTTCGTTTAAGTAATCGCGGTGCGTGGTCGGCAACACGACGACGTACCACGGGCCGTAGTCCGGCACGCTGATGTAAGTGGAAGTTCTGCCGCCGCCGATGATCGGCAAGCCGAGCACGTTGGCGAGAAACTTGTCGCTCACCTCTTTATCGTCGCAGTTGAGCGTGCCGTGAGTCATCGCTTGGCAGAGGTACGGCTTCTCGCCGGCTTTTTCATCGGGGAGCAAAGTTTCCCAATGCTGCTGGGCGATGCGTCGGCCGTGCTTCACGGCGCCAGGATTATAATATTCGATTTCGAGATCGTTGCCGCCCGGCTCTTTGAAGTAGATGGAATAAGCGAAGTGCGCTTCGTGCGGCTTGGTGACGCTGCGAATTTCATATTTTGCCTTGTTGGCCGTGATGTAGTCGCAAGCCTTCGGGACTTCTTTGGAGCTGGCGACGCGAAAGCCGTAGTGATTGGTGTGCGGCTTGTTCTTCGAATCCGGTCCGCCTTCATGGATCACAAGCCGCCACTTGGTGTTCGGATGCTTGACCACCGCCTGTTTCTCGGTGCGCTCGACCAGTTCCAGGTTCAACAGTTCTGTAAAAATCGGCAGGCTTTGATCGAGCGAGCGGCACTCATAGTGCCCTTCTGTGATGCCAATCGGTTTCAACATTTTCTTTTACTCCTGGGTCCACCCGGACGTGAATTTGAAAGTATTATTAAGAATGCTCTAACTCTTGTCAATTGGCGCGTTTGGCCACCGGCGCCATTTTCACCTCGGCGCCCGACTTGGCGCACTCCTCTTCGAAGATTTTTCGAATCAGCGGATCTTCATCTTCGTATTCAATCTGCCAGCCGCCAAAAGCCAGCGGCACATCGGCCTGAATCTTACCCGGTTGCAGTTTGTACTTGCGGCTCAAAATTTTCAGCGCCAAGTAGCGCGACGGTACGGCGCCGGAATTGAAATGCTGATGAAACCAACCTTCCGGCGGCACCACGATAGAGCCCGGCTTCCAATCGACGCGGGTCATTTCTCTTCCTTCCGGCCAGAGCAGCGAATAGCCATTGCCGGTGAGAATAAACACATGGGCGCCCGGTCCGTGACGGTGTGCCTTTTTGTAGATACCAACCGGAAAGCGCGACACATGAGAGCCCATCATGCTTTCGGACATCTCGAAAAAAATCGTTGCGTTGCCCTTGCCCCGCTCGCTCCACTCCACCGGTTCGATGTTGATCACGTCGGCGACGAAGTTGGTCTCGACCACCCGGTCGCTATAAAGTTTGCCGCCGCCGGTGAAGAAACCTTCTTCGCCCTTGAAGCGCTCGGTGAAGGAGTACGGACAGTTGGTGACGAAATCGGCGCTGCGAAATAAATTAAAAATCAGCGGCGCCGTGGTCACCGACAACAAGCGCGCTTCTTGATCGCCCTGGCCGTTGAAGTGCTGGTACCAGGCATTGAGCGGTAGGGCGAACAAACTGCCCGTCTGCCACTCGAAGGTCTGCTTGCCGCTATTTTCCTGCCAGACGGTCGTCGCGCCGCGGCCTGACAACACGTAAACCAGCGCTTCGTAAATATGGCGTTGGGGATTCAACATTTTGCCCGCGGGAATTCCTATCACGTAGGCGTCGTCCATGTAGCCGGCGCCGTCGAGCATGATGCACACGCCGTTGCCGCCGATGCGGTCCCACCATTTAAGCGGCGTGGTGTAAAGATCCTCAACGAAAAAGCCGCGCACGATGTCGATCCCCTGGGACGCGATCCAACGGTCGTAGGGCGTGTCCATGATTTCGACCTTACTGTCGACGGCTTGATAAGATGGGCGGTTGATTACTTCTGCCATTGGCTTACCTCCTAAACGATCTTCTCTGTTTCTTACCGGCAATTGGCCGCGCCATCAAGCGTTTGACAATTCCCTGTCCTATCCACATAAATCTTGGGAGACCGCAAATACATCAGACAGGATGATCCATGAGCCAAGAAGCCAGCAATAAATTGATCGCCGCATTAAAAAATGGTACAGGCCTAACCGACGACTTCATTTACCACCTGCCGTTCGACGACTATAAAACCTTTCCCGACCCGTTTCCGCGCACCGCCGTCACGGTCACGGAAGTTCAAGAGACCATTCAGCGCTATGCGAATCCCGAAAAGCCCGGCGAACTGTTTCACTGGGACATTCACGGCCGCTTGTTCACGCCAGTGAACGTTTCGCTCGCCAATATGGCGGTGGTGATGATTCATGGCGGCGCGGCCAATGAGTACGAATTTGTCTTTACTCCCGACGGGCCGGAGGCCTATCCCGATCTCAGCAAGAACGACCCCAAACAGGCCCGCGTCGGCGTAGCCCAGCACATCGCGTCGTTGGGAATTCCCGTGCTAGCGATTTCACTTCCCGGCCACTACAGCCGCAAACCCTGGCCGCCGATCGCCGAACGGCGGCCGGAATTCATCATCGGCCAAATCCCCAGCGACACTGAATTAAAAAATCGCCTGGCGGTTTACACGTTTAGAATGTGCACCGAAGCGGTCAAAGCGTTGGTCGAGAAAAACCTCAGCCAAGCAATTTTTATGTGGGGCCACTCCACCGGCGGTGAATATTTCTACTTGATGGAGCAATACGGCCTGAAAAATAAATTGATCGGCGGCTTAGGCTACGGCACCGGCATGCCGGCTTGGGTGCGCAAAGAATGGGATCTCGCCTGCGCCGAGAAGTCTCCCGAAGAGCGCGCCGCGCCGTTTCGCAATCTCACCGATTTGAGCCGCCGTTCGCCCAAAGGCTATGCCAAGAGCGGCTACGTCGGGCCGAATCAACCTTGGGGCAGCGTCGAGAAATGGTTCGAATTGGAAAATCATCGCCGACCCCAGTTCAAACCATTCCTACAAGACATCGAGCACAGTGCCCACGACGTGCTGATTCCGGAAATCAAAAAAACCTCCGGCTTGCCTGACGACGAACTGTTCATCACCTACAAAGCTCAGCTGGAAAGGCTGCGCGGCAAAAAGCTTTTGCATATCGTCGGCGAAAACGATAAAGGCCACTGGATCGAAGGCGGCGAACGGCGCTTGGAATATCGCCGTGAAGTTTTCGCCTTCAGGCGCTTCAAACCCTATGCCGACGCGCTGCGCTTGATCGTCGTACCCAAGCTCACCCATTACGGCCATGTCGAAAGTTACAACGAAGGCTTGGCCAATCTGATGGTCACCGGGTTCAAAAATTACTTCATGGGTTAGCTCGAACTGCGCAACTATATAAGCTTACCGAGTTTTGTCATTCCAATAGAACGATTCGGCGCTAACACTCCCTAGAATTTGCCCATTCTTCCCTGAATTTCCCGAGGTTGGCTGGTGCGCGTCTTGCTTTGAATTACGGGAACGCTAGGTCGGTACTTCTCTGGCGTGTGAAAGAATGGACGGCAAATGATTCGGTTCGCCTCCAGCCTAAGAGCTCGTTTAATTGCCTTTGTTCTCTTCGCGGTGATCCCCGCGTTCGCGGTCATCTTGTTCACCGATCAAAGACATCGGGATTCTATCGCGACCCATGTGCAGGATAACGCCCTGGTATCGGCTCGCTTCATCGCAACTGAACAGCGGCGCATTTTCGAGAACGCACACCAGTTACTGATCACGCTGGCGCGGCTGCCGCAAATCCGCGAACAAAACAGCCTCGGATGCGAAAAGATCCTCGCCAGCTTGCTGGAGCCCCTTTACGTCGATCTTGGCGTCATCGATACCAAGGGCAATGTTCTATGCAACGCGCTGGGCTCCAAGAGCCAGCCAAATCGGCGCATGAAGGATTCTTATATTCGCCGCGCCGTGGAAACCCAGGATTTAACCGTTGGCGAGATTCAACGCGATAGTGCCAGCGGCAAGACTGTGATCGAATTAGGTTTCCCGGTGAGCGACTCTCCTGGCAACGTCCGCGGTATCGCTTTCGTCATTTTGGATTATTCCTGGATCGTAAGAATCACCGCCGAGAATCATCTCCCTTCCGAAGCCTCCTTCATTGTCTTCGATGAGAAAGGAACGATATTTCTCCGTTACCCGGACCAAGCAGATGCGCTCGGCACGCGCATTCAAGCCGGGGTTCTGCCCAATGCCAAGGTGGTCCGCGGTGTGGAAGGAAATATCAAATCCCTCGGCCCCGACCGCATCGCGCGTCTGTTTACCTACCGGCAATTGGACCACCGCATCGCCGGAGCGATCATGTACGCCGGCATCGATATTCCGGGCCGGGCGGCATTTGCCGGAGCCGAACGCATACTGCGGCAAAATCTCTTGATACTGGGCGCCTTAACGCTCCTGACTTTGATCGCTGCCTGGTTCGGCGCGGATCTGTTTGTCCTGCGCCGGCTCCGCGATCTGATGGCCGCGACCAAGCAACTCGCGGTCGGCAACTTGAAGGCACGCACCACGCTTCCCTACGGCGGCAGCGAGCTCAGTCATTTAGCCCGAACTTTCGACGATCTGGCCGAAACCTTACAAAAGCGCGCCGCCGAAGCCAAAATCGCCGAGACCGAGATTCAAAAGCAGCATCTGCGCCAAAGCGCCATCCATGAAATCAGCGCGGCGATGACCTCGAGTCTCGACGTTGGCAAAGTTCTGGACGCGCTCTTAGAGGGCGTCATCACACTGTTTCCCTTTTCTTGTGTCACGTTGAGCTGGATCGATGAAAACGCCACACTGGATCCCATCGGATTCGCCGGGCGCCCCCACGCGAAGGGTTTGCAATCGAGAGCCGAAGGCGAACGAGGAATTCCCAAAGAGGTATTCAAGCATAAATTTCCATTACTGATTGCCAACGTGCCAACCGATAGCCGGGCCTCCGATCCAGATTCCCTGCGCGCGGCCGGTTTCATTACGTACTTAGGCCTGCCGCTGATCGTCAAGAATGAGCAGCTGGGGGTTTTGTCATTTTATTCCACTGAAGAGATCGACTTGAAAACCGAGGAAATGGATTTTCTCGCTAGCCTTACGCAGCAGGCCGCCGTTGCGCTCTATAATTCCCGCCTCTACGAGCAGACCCGCAACCAAGCTGTGGAGCTGGAAAAATCTAATCGGATCAAGGACGACTTTCTCGGTGTCATCTCCCATGAGCTGCGCACGCCACTCAACGTCATCATGAACTGCACCGAGGCCCTGAACATGGGGGTGTTCGGCGCTCTCAGCCCGGAGAATTTGAAAGGCACCGCGCGGATCGGTGTCCAGGCGAGCCATCTGCTCTCGCTAATTAACGGAATCCTAGAAATCACCAAGATCGAGACCGGAGCAATCGCCGTCAACATGGAACCGATAGATTTAATCCAACTCATTGAAGAACTCGAAAGCGACTATGCGATCGCCTCTAAAGAAAAAGAGCTGACGATCGAGTGGAAGGTCACCACCGATCTGCCGCCCATCGTCAGCGACCGCATGAAACTTCGCCAAGTGATAATCAACATCGTCAACAACGCGATCAAATTCACCGATCAGGGGTCGGTGATCGTATTGTTTCGGCCATCGCCGGAACAAGCAGGCATCGAGTTTTCCGTTGCCGACACCGGCATCGGCATCGCCGAGGAATCTCTGCCGTATATTTTCGATAAATTTCACCAAGCGGACGGCAGCACAACGCGAAACTTTGCGGGTGCGGGACTCGGCCTGTATCTGGTCAAACATTTCGTCGGGATCATGGGCGGATCGCTCCGGGTTGAGAGCAAGCTCGGCGAGGGGACGACTTTTACGGTACGAATTCCTAGTAGCGCATCCGTCGGATCGATCGAAGACGAGCGCCTCGCGATTAAAATCACCGATCACTTTGACGCCTCGCAACCGTCGGTGGAAGGAGAGTTATGATACCGACAGTTATGCTTCGCCGGTTTATCATCGGCTACTCAGCGATGCTCGCCCTAATGGTCGCGGTTTCCAGCTATGCGGTGTTGCGGCTGGGAAATTTGGGCGATGCCGCTCATGTGGCGCTCAACATCGAACAACGCCTGCTCGATCATGCCGAGGGGCTGGCCGACGCATTTTTATCCGAAGTCCGATACGCCGGCAAATTCACCGTTACCCAAGCCGCGGTGCATTACGACCAGTATAAGCAGTTCACCGCCGATTTCGATCGGCACATGGAGCAATTGAAAAAATTAGGCCCGTCAGCCGACGCCGCGCGACGGCTATCCCCAGCCGAAGAGTATCATGCGCAATACCGCCGTCTTTTCGAAAAAGAAGTCGACTATATCAAAACCAAGCAGCCCTATGCGAAAACCCGTTACCGCGAGGACAAAGAGCGCTTGGTTGATTATCTACTCAGGGAACACGACGCGTTCAAGAATGACTTGCAGCACAGCTTGCAGCAACGCATCGGTTACATCGAAACCGCCGCGCTCACCAGCCAGAAATTAACCATCGCCGCCACTTTGCTGATGGTCGTCATGGGGGTGTTCTTCGCCTGCTGGTTCTCCGGTAAATTGCCCAATCGCTGGCGAGGCTCGGTTGGGCTTAGGACGGCAGCGTTAATTTCACGCTGGCGTGTTTCTTCCTGGCGGAAAGGTCTGGGGGCACCCAAATGAAGGTAATTTATCGCCTGACGATCCTGATTGGGCTTATCTTGGTATCGGGTTGTTCCGCGGTGCACGATTCCGAGCCGCTAGTTCCGCCAGTGGCAAAGCGGCCGACACCCTTCGAGCGTAGCCAAGCGCTTTTTTCGCAAGGACAATACGATGCCGCCTATGACGAGAACCAAAGGATCTTTAAAGAAACCGGCAACGCATCCGATGTGGCGCTTTTCAACATGGGCATGATCTCGGCTCATTCGGCAAACCCGAAAAAAAACTATGGCCGCGCCCTAACGTCATTTCGCGCGCTGGTAAAGGAGCATCCCCAGAGTGAATTGATCGAACCGGCCAAAACCTGGATCCAGGTACTTGAAGAATATCAAAAAGTGGCCGAGGAAAAACGCACGCTGGTGAAGGAACGAGAATCTTTGGTGCAGGAGAAAGAAAAGCTTAAGTACACCCTCGAAAAGTCCCGCCAGCTCGATGTCGAAATCGAAAAGCGCCGGCGCGAAACCCTGCGACGGTGACATCGACATAGAACGTTTCGCCTCTCCCAAATTCAAAACGCGAACTCACTTTCAGAGAATTCTCTGGTCTGGTTTCCAAGTACGGCCGGCTCGGTAACCGAAGGACCGATTCTCGAACCGGCACCGAGTCGATTCTCACGCCAAGTTGCGCCCAAGCTCTGCGCGCGACTTTGCTTGACAGCATCGCCATTCTCCCTTAGTGATTGCACAGGAATAGCGATGCAATCAGCCAAGCAACACTTTTTTTCAGGGATGCGCCATTGGCTCGCAATCGCGCTATTGCTTGCGCTCCCAGCGCAGCTCAAAGCTGAGGCGTTGCGCATTGCCTACACCTCCATCGCCATCGTCTACGGCCCGCTGTGGCTCGCTAAGGACGCCGGCATCTTCAAGAAGTACAACATCGAGCCCGAGTTCATTTATATCGCCGGCGGACCGCCGTCGTTGCAGGCGCTGATCGCCGGCGACGTGGCGATCTCGTTCACCGCCGCCGGCGCCGCGGTGGCGGCCAATCTGCAAGGCGCCGATGTCGTCATGCTCGGCTCCACCTTCGATTCCCTGCTGTTTGAGCTGTGGTCCCTTCCCGCCATCAGAACGCCGGAACAACTGCGCGGCACTCGACTCGGCATCAGCCGCATCGGTGCCACCACCGATTTTGTCGCCCGCTACTTACTCAAGAAATGGAATTTACAGCCGGACAAAGACGTGACGATTTTTCAGACCGGCTCAGGACCACAAATCTTCGCGGCGATCAAAGCCGGCGCGGTGCAAAGCGGCGTGCTCTCCACCGGTCCCGAAACCATCAATGCCGAAGCCGGCGGTTTGCTGCGCTTGGCCGACATGTCGACCTCTGGCTTAGCTTATCCCGTCGGTCCGTTCGCGGCGCGCCAAGCGTTCATCAAGGCCCAGCCCGACTTGATCGCGCGTTTTATGAAAGCCTACGTCGAGGGTATTCACCGGTTTAAAACCGATAAGCCTTCAGCGTTGGCGGTGCTGGAGAAATACTTGAAGCAGAAAACCTCCCCGGCTTCGGAAAAACTCTACGACCTGCACGCCAGCAAATACTTTCGCCGCGCTCCGGAAGCGAGCGCCGCGGGCGTGCAAACCATCATCGAAGAGCTTTCCGCCGCGCGCGCCATCCCGCCGGGCACGACACCGGCGCGATTTACCGACTCTCGCTTTATCCACGAATTGATGAGCAGCGGCTTTGTCGACGCACTCTACAAAGGCCGTTAGTTGAACGACTAAGGAGCATTCCAAAAATGAAAACCATTTTGCAAAACCACGTGCCGCACAACACCGGCTGGTGCGCCGAAATGAAACAAGGCCAAGTGATCCGCATCACCGCGACGACCACGGTGGACTTCGTTTTCTTCAAGCTAAACAACTTGATCGAGCGCTTCGATCAGCCGCGCACCAAAGTTTATAATATGAAAATGTTCATCAGCACCGGCGATAAACTCATGGGGCGCAACAACCAGCACATGATGACGATCGTCTACGACGGCAACAAAACCGGCACTCATGACTTGCAAAAAGGCATGTGCAGCGGCTACCGCTTCAAACTGGCGCAGCAGGAAAACCGCCTGGCCGAATATTACCCGCGCGAGATCAAAGAAATCCCCGACCACGGTTGTTACGAGAATTTGTCGAAGGCCGTAGCTGCCTATGGCATCATTGCCGAAGATATTCCAAGCCCGTTCAATTTGAACCAGCATATGATCATCGACGGCAAGAGCGGCAAGATGGAACACACCCAAGTGCGTCCGCCGGAAGGCAACTACATGGATCTGCGCGCCGAGATGGACTTACTGGTCGCGCTCAGCGCCTGTCCCGATCTCGCCGTCGGCGGTAAACCGGTGGACGTGATGATTTACGAACCGTGATCCATCGCGAGGCAACGCCATCCACGCAAAGGAGTAATTACTCATTTCCATTGTAATCATCGCCATGCCCTATGGCGTGCTCGACGCGCAGCGGCTGTCGCAAGCGTCGCGCGCCTGTTTGGAGCGTTCCCTCGACTGGTGGCAGAAGTCGATGCACACCTCCAAGCACAAGACCTTTCTAGTCTTGGCGGGCTACAACAACGACGGCGGCCAAGAAATAAAGCTGCGCCGGGAGATCGCAGAATCAACGCTCCAAGAACCCGAACTGCTCAACAATTTGATCGAGGTCAGCGCCAGTAATGAAATCAGTCTGGCGCAAACAATTTCCCGGGTACGGTCGTTGCTACCGTTCGAGACCGTCACGGTCTTCGTCGAAGAGCGCAACGCGATCAGCGTGAGGGCGATCTTTAGACGCAAATTCGGCAAGACCCTGCATATCAGAAAAATCAAAGCCGAATTCGAATTCAATCACCAGTGGATCACCACGTCGACCTCCTTCGCCTGGTCGGCGCGCAATTGGCTATTGCGGATCTGGTTCGAAGTGAAAAAAAGAATGGGCCGGGGACTGCGGAAAAAAATTCGCTACTGGTTCAAGTCATGAGATCATTGGAGTGATGGAGTATTGGAATAATCGGTGGGGCCCAATACTCCAGTACTCCAACTCTCCATTTCTCCAATCGTTCTTCCTCACGCGACTTTGGAAATCTTCGCGTTCGACTCCGCCGAGAAACCCTTCTCCAACCACCAATGCGCCACTTCGCTGCCGGTGGCGAACCACACGCCTTTATGCGACTTAATGTGGGCGATGATGTCCGACAAAGTTTTTGCTCGGCCGGGCCGGCTGGAAATGTAGGGATGAAACTGGAACGGGCAAAAGGTCGGCGCCAAGCTCGACTCTTCATAAAACTGATCGAACATGCCCTTCCAGATCGTCAGCGTATCGTTGGGATTGCCCGAATCGCGGTGTCCGTAAGCGCGCCCGTCGCCGAACGGCTGGCGCGGCAGCTCGACGAGTCTTTTCTTGCCGCTCTGCCATAGGAACGGTAGATCGTGCGAGAACGAGTTGCTGTTCCACAAGTAACCCTGCTCCATCAGCAGTTCGAGGCTGTTGGGACTCTGGGTGCAGGAACGCCAACCTACCGGCCGTTTTTGCGCGCGGTTAAGAATCATATCGGTGGTGCGCTTCATGACATCGCGCTCTTCGTCCCGGCTCAGATCGCGCGCCACTTCGTGATGATAACCATGGCCGGCGACCTCGTGACCGGCGGCGATGATCGCCGACACCGCGTCCGGATAGCGCTCGGCGATGCCGCCGCAGGTAAGAAAGGTCGCTCTCACTTCATGGGACGCGAGGATGCGCAGAATCCGATAGATACCGGTGTTGGGTCCGTATTCCGCCTGAGTATACTCTTCGTGATTGATCTTGCCGTCCTTATTGAGCCGGACATCTTCGCCGCCCTGGAAATCGAAACTGAGCAGTACCGCTATGCGCGCATCGCCCGGCCAAGAGATTTTGCCGTTGCAGTGTATTTCTTGAATCGCCATCGTTGGCCTCCTAAATAATTTAAATGAATAACCTAGGACGCAAGTTAGTCCAGCGATTCGTCAGATGCAAGTTAAAATTCCATGTCACGTGTCGTGGCAACGTCAATATGTCATGTTAACAGCAACGCGATTATGTCAGGGTAGTGCGTTGGGTTGAGGTCGTAAGTTAGAAACCTGGCCATAGCGGAACCCCACCTTGTTGGAGTTGGTTCGATATAGGCCAAGTGTGTGCGT
>SHYW01000064.1 GCA_009692615.1 Deltaproteobacteria bacterium
ACGCACACACTTGGCCTATATCGAACCAACTCCAACAAGGTGGGGTTCCGCTATGGCCAGGTTTCTAACTTACGACCTCAACCCAACGCACTACCCTGACATAATCGCGTTGCTGTTAACATGACATATTGACGTTGCCACGACACGCGGCGGTTGATTGGGTAGTGGTTCAGTTGCGCCAATCCTTGTAGGGCGCGGACCTATGTGTCCGCCCGTCCGGAGGGCCGACACGCAGGTCGGCCCCTACATTGAGATGCGACGTGAAAATCAAACTGAACCATTACCGTTGATTGTCAGGCGCCGGCAATGATATCGGCATCTATTATAGAGAGAGACAGTCATGAATCGCTTCTCCCCCAATCCCAATCTGGCCCATCTGATTCCATGGTTCGAGTCGGAAGCCGAAGCGTTGCAAGCCGCGCGCGCTGGAGACAAACCGATCATGCTTTTTCTCTCGGCGTTCTGGTGCCGCTATTGTCAGCGCATGGATGAAGGCGCGCTTTCCGACCGGGAAAATTTGGCATTGCTCAATGCTTACTTCATCTCGCTGCGCGCCGAGAACGCCATGCGGCCCGACATCGACGCGCGCTACAATCTAAACGGCTGGCCGACTATCGCGTTCTTCACGCCGGGCGGCGAATTGCTCGCGGCGGCGAATTTTCTTTCCAGCGAAGATTTCCAGGAGCTGCTCCTGAATGTTTACTTAGCCTATCAGCAGAAGACTGCGACGGAGCGTCTAGCGCGCGCTGAGGCCGCTACCGAATCCGTTTTGGCTAACAGCGCGCGAAATTATCAGCAGATGCTCACCGAGATCACCGACTCGATCATGGCCTTGGCGGATCGTCAGCATGGCGGTTACGGCCGCGGGCAGAAATTCATCCAAGCCGACGCCAATGAATTTTTGCTGGCGCGTTACGAAGTAACCAAAGAGCCAGCGTACCTCGAACATGTTCGTCTGACCTTGGATCGCATGCGCGCTAGTCCGATGCATGACACGGAAGCGGGCGGCTACTTTCGCACGACCACCGGCGCCGATTGGAGCCAGCCGCACCGGGAAAAATTGCTCGTGGAGCAAGCGGGGCTGCTAGCCAATTGCCTGCGGGTGCATCGTCTCAACGGACTTCCTGAGTACGCCGAGATGGCCGAAGAAATCATCGGCTATCTCGATGGCAAACTGTTCGATGCGGCGACCGAAACTTTTTTTGGCTGTGAGGATTGGTTGCGCTATGAGCCGCCCGCCGTTGGCGGCGAAGAGTTCTTCACGATCATCGACCACTGCGTTTACACCGACGCGAATGCGCTGGCGGTCTGCGCCTATCTGGATGCGGCGGTGCTGTTAGATAAGCCGCAGTGCCGCGAGCGCGAGCGCGCGCGCGCCACGTTGGATTTTCTCTGGCAACGTTGCCGCAGCGACAGCGGCGGGATGTTTCATTACTTCGATGGTGAGGCTCATGTGCCGGGTCTTCTTCAAGATCAAGTGCAGATGGGTTTGGCGCTATTGCGGACCTATCAAGTGACGGGAGATGCGCAATACGCGGAACGGGCGCGTTGGTTGGCGGAGTTCATCTTAATCGAAATGAAAAATTCCGCCGGCGGTTTTTACGATATTCGCGCGCATAATTCGGCTTTGCTCAAGCTTCGATTGACTTTGATCGAACAGAACGGCGCTGCCGCGTCATTCTTCCTCGCGCTGGCCGAAGCGACAGGTGAAGAGAAGTATCGTGATGCGGCGCGATGGGCGTTTCAGTATTTCACCGGCAATTTCCAAGAGTATGGAATTCACGCCGCGAGCTTCGGGTGCGCGCTGCAGGAATATCTTCTGCACCGCACAGCATCAAGAAGACATAAGTGAAGGAGGTGACGATGCCGGAAACGCTATCCGATATATTCGTATCCACCGAGCCGACGCTGCTCACCACCGGTTGGGGCCGTGCTGAAGGCCCGCTGTGGCATTCACAAGGTCATGTGACCTTTGTCGATTTGGAAGGGAACCGGCTTTTGCGCTGGGACACTAATGGATCGGTGACGGTCGTGCGGGAGAATACCGGCGAGGGTAATGGCTGCACTCTAGATCGCCAGGGCCGGCTCATCATGTGTGAAGGCGCCGATCATAGGCGCATCACTCGCATGGACGCAGATGGCACGGTCATGACCATCGCCGAGCGTTGGCAAGGCAAACGATTTAATAAACCCAATGACGTGGTGTGCCGTTCCGACGGCAGCATCTATTTCACCGACCCCGGTCTGCGCGTTCCAGCCGAGCTGCGCGAGATCGGATACTCCGGCGTCTTTCGCATCGACCCCACTGGCGATGTGCACCTGGCCACCGATGAGTGCGAGTATCCCAACGGACTCGCGTTCTCTCCCGACGAGTCGATTCTTTACGTCGCCATCAGCCGGCTCGACGCGCGCTGCTTCGGCGAGTCAGAACGCGGAGAAGTTTGTCCGCACCGGCGCATCCGCGCCTTCGACGTTGCCACCGACGGAACTTTGAGCAACAACCGTGTGTTCTGCGACATGTCCTCGGCGGCGCCGGGCGTCCCCGACGGCATGAAAGTCGACACCCTGGGCCGAGTGTTTTGTGTCGGCTCCGGCGGCATCTGGGTTATCGCGCCATCGGGTGAAGTCATCGGCATCCTCCGGACACCGGAAGTGGTTCGCAACCTCGCCTTCGGCGGACCGGACTTTCGCACGCTCTATCTCACGCCGCGCGGGTCGCTTGCTAAACTTGAAGTTAGAATGCCGGGGATTGGGGCATTCAGCTTGTCCGAGTAGCCCCTGCGCTGTATAAATGGGAACATTCTCGATTGATGACTCGTAGATCGCAGCCCAAACCAGGAGGGTTCAAATGATTCCGCCTACTCGTCACCCGCTAATATCAGTGATTGTTTTTGCGTGCCTTCCATTTCACTCGGGCCTCTTCGAGGCTGAAATTCTCGGTGACAAGCCGAAACACCTTTCCGGCGTCAGTTCCGTAGCTAACGATCAGGCGATTACAAAAATGATCTGGTCGCCGGGGTTGGATGATGCCTTCGTGCCACAAGGACTGGCATTTGCTGATGGAGCGATATTCATTGGCGCGTATCAAAGCGCCAACCCGAGCGTTGATCGGGGGCAATGCCGAGTGTTCAAAGTCGACCCCCAAACCGGCAAGACCTTAGGATTTTTCAATTTGCCAGATGATTGTGGTCACGCCGGTGGCCTGGTCTTTGTCGGCAAGGGAGTTTTGGTTGCTTCGGATACGCGAAGGCTCTACAAGATTGAAATCGACAAGGCGCTAGCGGCACAGAGCGCGGATGCGGGGCTTTTAAGCACCGTTCGCTTGAGCGGCGAAGTGAAGGGCTCCTTTATTGATTTTGATGGCGCTTCGATTTTTTCCGCTTCTTCAGAAAAGGATCAGAGCAAGGCGCGCGGACATTTTTTTCCACTGAGCATATTTGATACGCACAAAGGTAAAACCATCAACCAAGACCTGGCTGTAAGGACACTCCAGATAGGCGTGGAAGGACAAGGCGCGGCCTATGATCGAGAAGGAAACCTTTGGTTGTCTTTCAGTAGCAGCAAGTATGGGAGTCTACAAAAGACCGACCCGAAAACCGGTCAGATACTAGCGGAATATCGCATGCCAATCGGGATTGAAGATTTGGCTTTCGACGACGAGGGACGGCTTTGGGCAGTTTCTGAAGCGGGTACGCTCCGCTGGTCCAAATGGTCGCAAAAATTCCCAGTGGTATTTCAGATCGATGTTTCCAAACTAAAATAGATGACAAAAGTTAGGATCAGCGATTAACTGGGAGCATCTTAGGTACGCTGCGTCCTAACTGGATATAGTCCTGTTTGGGCCACTCTAGTTTATGACGGTTAAGGAATTCGCTCACAGTTTCTCGGCAAACTGTTTGCCGCCCACCGAGTGACAGCCAGATAGGCCTGTCTCAATTTCTTTACCCCCTGATCCTCATCTCCGCCGCCAGTATCCGGTTATCCGGCGTGCCTTTCCAAATCACATTGCGCGCGACGCCGTAGATTTCCGATAGTGTATAGAGCGGCACAAACGGCGCGTCGTCCATGATTTGGCGGCCGGCTTGCTGCAAGATGGTCACGCGTTTTTTTTGGTCGGCGGTGCGCTGTTGTTCTTCGATGAGTTTGTCGACTTCGGGGTTGCTGTAGTTGACGCGTTTGGTGATACCGGTGTGGAAGTATTGATCGTAGAAGGTGTCGGCGTCAGACGCCGTGCGGCCGGCGTAGTAAAAGGGCAGCTTGCCGCCGTTGACGCCGTCTTTGCCCCAGTAGACGGCGTATTCCTGGCCGACCAGTTCGATCTTGACGCCGACTTTCGCTAACTGATCGGCGATCACTTCGCAGACTTCGCGGCCTTTGAGATGGCGGTCGGGTGAGAAGTGCAACTTGATCTCGAAGCCGTTGGGATAGCCGGCCTTAGTGAGAAGTTCGCGGGCTTTTTTCGGATCGTAGGCGTAGCGTTTCGCCGCTGGATCGAAGCCGGTCATGTTGGCGGCCAGCGGTCCGTTCAAAACTTCGCCGTTGCCGGAAAATACATGCTTCATCATCGGTGCCGGATCGATGGCGTGGTTGATCGCTTGGCGGACCAATTTGTTGTCGAACGGTTTGTGCGCCACGTTCATCGCCACGAAGTACATACGAAAGCCGGGAATCTTCTCGACTCGGGTGCGCGGATGTTTGGCGACGCGATCGATTTCTTCGATGGGCAAATTGCTGACCACGTCGGCCTGGCCTGAAAGCAGACCGGCGACCCGCGCCGATTCTTCCTTCACGCTTTTTAAAATCACTTCCTTGATCTCCGCCTTGGTGCCCCAATAATCGTCGTTGCGCGCCAGGACGAGATTGCCGCTGCGCTGCCAACCGACGAATTTATAGGGCCCGGTGCCGATGGCGTAGTTGTCGGCTTGATCGCCGTATCTTTCCGCGGCGGCTTTGCTGATGATGTAGCGCGTGTCCAAGCGGTCGAGCAGCAGCGACAGCGGCTGTTTGGTGTTGAAGACCACGGTGAAGTCGTCGGGAGTTTCGACTTCCAATTCTTGAATGTCGCCGCCCTGCAGGCTGCGCTTGTCGGTCTTCATGCGCTCGATGGAATAGGCCACGTCTATTGACGTGAACGGCGCACCATTGTGAAAGCGGATATTTTTTCTCAACTGAAATATCCAGCGCCGCCCTTGAAACTCCCAGGCATTGGCGAGCACGCCGACATATTTTTGCCGGCTGTAATCCATGACGATCAGCGGCTCGATCATATGCAGCCAGATGCCGTTGATGCCGCCGCCGCTATAACCGTAGGGATGGAGCGAGTCGAGACTCACGCCCTGGTAAATGACCACGCGCTCGCGCGATGCCGCATTGGCAATACGCTGCGTTGCGGCGAGACTCCAGCCGGCGCAAGCGGCGGCGGCGCTGGCGCGAATAAATTGTCGGCGCGATAAACGCGAATCCTGTTCAGCCATATGAAGACTCCCAGTGAGCGTCGAAGAGCTAATTTGCTCACCGCATATAGCTACAGACAAAGTCCAGCGTCAAGTTCGTTGGCGCCGGTAAAACTGGACAATCGACCCGGTGAAGGATAAACAAAGGCAACAGTTTGAACCGTCGAGCCATGACTGCGGACAATATTCGCTGTCAAAACGAAACTATGTTGCGGCTAAAAGTTTTTCTCGTGGGCGCGCTGCTGTCGCTGCCGTTGGGCGGCGATGCCGGCGCCGAGCCCGTGGTGCTTGGCTATTCAGCGGTGACTTCGGTGTTCTTGCCGTTCTGGATCGGCAAAGAGATGGGTTTTTACAAGAAGGAAGGGCTCGACGCCCAGCTCGTTTACATCGCCAGCTCGACCACCATGGCACAGGCGATGTTCGCGCGTCAGGTGGCGATCTCGACGGTCAACAGCGGCAGCGTGGTAACCAGCACACTGCAAGGCGGCGATCTAGTGTTGATGGGCGCGATCATGAACGCGGCGTCGTTCTACATCATCAGCCGGCCGGAGATCGCCAGCGTTCAAGACCTGCGCGGCAAAAAAATCGGCGTCACGCGCTTGGGCTCGTCATCCGATTTCGCTATCCGCGAATATTTGCAAAAAAATAAATTGAATCCGAACCGCGACGTCACCATCGTTCAGGTCGGTGGCATGCCGGAATTGGCCGCGGCATTGAATAACGGTTCGATCAGCGCGGCGCCCTTGTCGGCCCCCAGTTCGCATATCGCTGAACAAAAGGGCAATCGAATCATCGCCAACTTGGCCAACGAAGGAATTTACTTTGTCATCGCCGGCATGACCACGACGCGGCGTTTTTTAAAGGAGCAGCGCGGCGACGCCAAAGCGTTTCTGCGCGCTTTCGGCCGGGCGACCCAATTCATGCATCAGCAAAAAGACGAGGCGAAAAAGTATTTAACCAAGTTCGCCAAGATAGACGATCCCGGCATGCTCGAAGGCAGCATGAAATACGCCTACGACTTCACCGAGAAAATTCCGCTGGTGAAGCGGGAAGGCGTTCAGGTGGTGCTCGATCAAGAAGCCGTGAAGAATCCCCAGGCGAGAGAATTTACCGTCGAGCGATTCTACGACAACAGCTTAGTGCAAGAACTGATCAACGAAGGATTTTACAAATCGCTTTGGGGCAAGTGAAAGGAATTCGCGATGAGTAGAGATTACGCGCCCATCGACGCCGACGGTCATGTGATGGAGACCGACGACGAGTTGCGCCGCTATTTACCGGCGCCGTTCGAAGGGCGGCGCGCGTTGACCGCGCTGTTTCCGTCGCTCGACGGCTGGCCGCGCAGCACGCGCAAGGCGCCCGATCCGACGCCGGGTTTGAAAAAGTGGCGCATGTTTTTGGACGGTTCCGGCGTGGCCGGCTCGGTGCTCTATCCGACCATGGGTTTGGCGATGGCGCATATCAAGGATGTTAAATGGGCGGCGGTGATGGCGCGCTGTTACAACGATTATCTCTACGGCGAATATTTGCAGCACGAGCCCAAGCGTTTATTCGGCGTCGCGCTACTGCCGGTGCAAGATATTTCCGCGGCCGCGGAAGAATTAGAACGCTGCGTCAAAGATTTGCACATGGTCGGCGGGGTGATTCCGGCGGCGGGCTTAAGCAAAGGCCTCGGCCATCCGATGTACGATCCGCTCTATCGCGCCGCTGTGCGTTTGAATGTGCCACTGGCGGTGCACGGTGGGTCGAGCGCGGGTTTGGGGTTGGATCTATTCGATTCGTTCATCAAGATTCTCGTCATGGAACACGCGGTGGCACAGCAGATTCATTTCACCAGTTATTTGCTCGACGGCGGGCCGGCGCGCTTTCCAACTTTAAAAATGGCCTTCCTCGAAGCCGGCGTCGGTTGGGTGCCTTATTTGATGGAACGGCTCGACGAGAAATATGAAAAGCTGCCACAGCAGGCGCCGCTGTTGACCAAGGCGCCGAGCGACTACGTGCGCGATGGCTCGATCTATTTTTCCTGCGAGCTGGAAGAGAAAATTCTGTCCTACGTCGTCGGCTTGGGCTTGGAGAAAAAAATCATGTACCCCTCCGATTACCCGCACGAACGGCCGACTCTCGACGAGTTCCTCGCCGACATTCCGCGCTTTCGTGCGCGCAAAGATTTGTCCGACCAAGCGAAGCAGTTGATCCTGCGCGACAACTGTCGCGAGTTTTATGCTCTGCCGGTGTGATCGAGTTTTTTGTTATCCAAGTCTTACGATGATGACTCGGCAAAATATGTCTTCATGGCGAGTGGGTTTGGCGTTCTCTCGCCCCTTTAGTAATGGTTGGGATAGGGGTGCTCGCACCAAGCGCAGAAAATCCTAATTCGGCAACCAGCAAACCGCGGCGATCTCGCTCAACTCTCTTCTTAACTTCGTCCACGACTGCGCGCCATCGTCACTGCGATAAAGATAACCGTAGCGGCTCGCGGCGAAAATAATGTTCGGATCGTCCGAGTTCGTGCCGAACGTCCACATCGTCGAGTTGGGCTCGACGGGTAACGGCAACAGTTTCCAGCTCCGGCAGAAATCGTCCGACTGCGCGATGGCGCCGGAAGAACCCGGCGTGAAATCGCCGAAGCTCAACAAGATTTTCTTCGGGTTCACCGGATCGACGGAGATGCCGCGCAGATAATTTTCTTTGCGCGGATAATCCCAGGGCAAACACTTTTGCATATCGCGCGGTTCCCAGCTCTTGCCGTTGTCCGTGCTCGCGTAGATTTCCCGGTTCGCCATGACGAACGCCGTCTTCGGCGGCCCGGCGGTGACCGCGACGTTGTGAATATCGCGCCGCCCGGTGACCTCGACGATACTCCAAGTGTCGCCGCCGTCACTGCTGTGGCGCGCGCCGTCGACTTCGAGGCCGGCCCAAATATGGTTCGGTTCCAGCGGATCGACGGCGATGCCGGTAAATCTCGGCGTGCCCACCGCTTCGCATTCCGCCGCAACCTCTACGGGCCGTTTTTCCCAACTGCGCCCGCCGTCCTTGGAACGAAAGAGCATCGCCGGCGTCGGCGTGCCGGTGCCGACAAACATAGTGTCGGGATTGACCGGATCGATGCCGATCACCCAGACGTAGTGCGGATTGAGCGCCGAATCGAGGTACTTCCAATTGGCGCCGCCATCCTCGCTGCGATAAAGCCCCTTCTCCGTGCCGGCAAAAAGTATCTTATGATTCTTGGGATTCATCGCGATGCAGCGCACCGACGCTTCATAAGCAAATCCCCGCCGCGGTCCGATACGCGCCCAGGTCTGGCCGCTGTCTTCGCTGCGCATGATGCTTTGGCCGATGGTGCCGACGACGATCGTAACGTCTTTCATAATTCCTCCTAAAACGCTTCGCGTTGTTTCGGGTTTAGGGTTTCGGGTTAACTCGAAACACGAGACCCGAAACTCGAAACATTTAAATATTCACCCGATGCATATCCTTAGTGCGCGGTCCCGCTGCGGCGCCTTGGGGGAAAATCCCATCGAGCCGCGCCAATTCTTCTTTGCTGAGCTTGATCTCGGTCGCCTTGATGTTCTCTTCCAAGTGCGCGCGAGTTTTATTGCTGGGAATCGGAATCACCGCATCGCCCTGCGCCATCAACCACGCCAACGCCAACTGCGCCGTGCTGCAGTTTTTTTCCCGCGCTAGTTCTTCGAATTTTTTTAACAGCGCCAAATTTTTTTCCAGATTGCCGGCCTGAAAGCGCGGATGATTGATCCGGCCATCGCCGTCGCTCATATCTTTGACATCGTGCACCGTGCCGGCGAAAAAGCCGCGCCCCAGCGGCGAATATGCCATGAAGCCCATGTTGAATTCGCGGCAAGCCTGCACGTTGCCGCCTTCGGGATCGCGCGACCACAGCGAATATTCCATTTGCAACGAAACGATCGGATGGATTTTGCGCGCGCGCCGGATCGAATTCGCGCTCGCTTCCGACAAACCGATGTAACGCGTCAGGCCGCGCTCGACCAGCTTCGCCATGGCGCCGACAGATTCCTCGACTGGAATATCGGGGTCGACCCGCGACATGCAGAAAATATCCAGCGCATCGACGCCCAAGCGCTTCACGCTTTGCTCGCAGTTCTGCGTCAAATATTCCGGCGTGCTGCCGCTGCGACTGCCGCTCGCGTCCGGCGTGCGCGGGCTGCCGGACTTGGAGTGAATCACGATGCGCTCGCGCCGCCCTTGGAGCGCCTTCGAGATCAACTCATGATTATGCCCTTGCCCATAGCTCGCAGAAGTGTCGAGAAAGTTGATGCCGAGATCGAACGCCTTATGCAGCGTCGCGATCGACTCATTATCGTCCGCCGGCCCATAGGTGCCAGACATGCTCATGCAGCCCAGCGCCAAGCGCGAGACTTTAAACTCCGTCGAGCCGAATGGAACATACTCCATAGATCCTCCGTGTCGTGCCCAGAGTTAGCGCAGGTGGAATCGATAAGTCAAACTTACGAGAATGCCGGCGTCAATCGGTGCCGCGCTACTTGCCCAACAATTTTTTCATCCGCTCGATCACTTCAGTGTCCTTGGTAATCACTTCCTTGGCGAGTCGTTCGAGTTCCTCGCCCGAGGTGTACTCGATATCGATGCGGCGCTTCTTGGCGTCGGCCAAGAGTTCCGGATCGTTCAGTGTTTTCACGAACGCCTCGCGGAGAATCTTGACCAGCTCCGGCGGCGTTGCCGGCGGCAAGACATAGGGACGGCCAAAGCCATTGGACGCGATCAGCAAGTTGGCCAACTTCTTGATCGACTCGGGCGCCTTGAACTCATCTAACAGCTCGTAGACCGTCGGCACGTCGGCGAGCCGCGGCTCGCGCTTGCGATGGGTCTGCACCACCGCACGGGCAAAGCCGCTCTTGCGCCAGTTAGCGTAAACGTCGCCGGTGAACCAACCGGCGATGGTAAAGGCGCGGCACTGAACTTCGTTGCGCTCCGCCGCCAGGTCGATTTCCGGTCCGCCGGGGTAGCCGGAGATAAGGGTAAATTTCGTGCCGATGCCGTCATTCAAAAGTGTCGGCAAATAATGGCTGGTGCTACCGGCGCCGGTGGAACCGCACTTGATTCCTTCTTTGCGCGCGTCAGCCATGGTCTTGAACGGCGCGTCGCTGCGCAGGTACATCATGTCTTCCGAGCGGTCTGGGCTGCCGACATAAATATACTTGGACCAGTCGAACTGCACGTCCTTGTTGCCGCCCAGTTGGTTGAAATAGAGCGCCGCGTTAACCGTGCCGAAGGTCAAACCATCGGGCTTGGCCACCGAGTACACATAGTTGGCGCCGATGATATTGCCGCCGCCCGGCATGTTCTGCACCAGGACTTCCGGCTTGCCGGGAATATGCTTGCCGATGTATTGCGCCACCAGCCGGCCGTACAAATCATAGTTGCTGCCGGCGGTGCTGCTGACGATCAGCCGAAGCGTCTTGCCTTGATAATAAGGCGCTTGGGCATAGGCACTCGTTGTCGACGTTAAAATTATCAGCAGAATGAAACCGAATGAATGCATCGTTTACTCCTTATTGCCCGTGGACCCTCACTGCAAAGTCTCCTAGCAAGATTGACAGCGCAGAGCAATCTCATTAAAAGGGATCGCATCGCATGACCGCGTGCGGCGCGGCCGATTTTAGCCAGCAACGTCAGCGGGACCGAAGGAGAACAATATGGGAAAGCACAAAGCCTCACTCTACATGACCATCGCACTAGTGATCTTATCGATGATGCAAGCGGCCGGCGCCGCCGAGAAGCTCGACAAGGTGCGCTTCACCTACGCACCGCTGTCGGCCAGCGGTTTTCTCTGGTTTGTCGCCAAAGACGCCGGCTACTTCGAGAAAAACCGCCTCGATGTCGACATGTATTTTGAGGGCGCGTCGCCGATCATGGTCCAGTCGATTCTCGCCGGCGAGAACAACTTCGCCGGCGGCTTAGGACCGACGGCGGTGACCAACGTCCTGCAGGGCGGCGATGTCATCCCGGTCGCCTGCATCACCCACACCTTCACCACGCCGATGTACGTCCAACCGTCGATCACCAGCTTGCAGCAACTGCGCGGCAAGAAAGTCGGCGTCAGCCGCATCGGCGCGGTGTCGCACCTGACCGCCGATTCGATCCTGCGCCGCGCCCGGGTCGGTGACGTAACGATTATTCAAACCGGCGGCATTCCCGAATCCATGGCCGCGGTCATGACCGGCAACGTCGACGGCGCCATGGTCAACCCACCGAACAATATCATTCTTAGAGAAAAAGGCTTCCGCGAACTGGTCGGCGCGAAACAGCTCAAAGAGATGAACCTACGCTTTCCCGAGAACGGCGTCATGGCCAAGCGATCCTGGGCCGAGAAAAATTCCGACGTCGTCAAAAGATTTATCAAATCCATCGCCGAAGGCTTGAAGCGCATGCATGACGACAAAGATTTCGCCATGAAAACCTTGGGCAAGTACACCAAGGTCACTGACGCGAAATCGCTCGAAGAAAGCTATCGATGGGGTATCGATAGTTTCTTCAAAGACTTCAAGACGCCGGTCGAAGGCATGCGCCTCATGGTCGATCAACTGGCCTCATCGCGCATGATCGACCCGGCCCTGGCACAAAAAACTCCGCTCACCGCGTACTATGAAAATCGCTACGTCGAGGAATTGGAGAAAGAAGGCTTCTTCAAGAAGCTCTGGCAGTAGGCGGGAGATTCCAAATTACAAATTCCAGATTCCAGGTTACCGGAATCTGGAATATTGAATTTGGAATATGGAATTCAGCGCAAGGTAGGAACCTAATGAAGCTTGAACTGATTGCCGCTGCGGCGTTGATTTTTTTTGCGCTGTGCGCTGCCCCGGCGCTGGCCCAGGACAAACCGAAAATCTACGTCGGCCCGTCGAGCAAAACTCTCGGCTACAGCCCGCTGTGGGTAGGTTCGAAAAAAGGCTTTTTCGAGCAGCAAGGGCTCGACGTACAAGTGGTGGTGCTGCGCGGCATACCGATGGTCGTGCAGGCCTTGGCCGCGGGCTCGATCCAATTTGCCTCCGGCGGGCCCGAGCCGTTTATGGAGTCGAGCGATCGCGGCCTCGACTTCATCATCACCGGCGGCGTCATCAACGGCATGACCGCGGCCATCGTCGCCGGCAAGAAATACAAAACCTTCGAGGATCTGCGCGGCACGACGATCGGCTCATCGTCATTGACCGGTGGCACGGTCACGGCGCTACGCGAGGCTCTGCGGCAAAAAGGTTTGGAGTACCCGCGCGATTATAAAATTCTCGTCGTCGCCGGCGGCTCACCGGGCAATCTCGCAGCCATGCAGTCGGGGCAAATCTCCGCCACCACGGTCGCCGTGCCGCTGAATTTCGCCGCCGAAGAGTTGGGCTTCAACACGCTGGGCCGCCTGCTCGACGCCGTGCCGCAGTTTCAATCCGCTGCCCTGGCGACGCGCCGCTCCTGGGCCGAGAAAAATCGCCCGCTCATGGTGCGCTTCATGAAAGGCATGGTGCAGTCGATGCGTTGGATGCACAACAACAAAGAAGCCACAGTGGAATTTTTGACCAAGGATATTCAGCTGAAGCCAGTCCACGCATTAAAAGGCTGGGAATACTACACACAAAACCGCATCTGGCCCTACGACGGCGAACCGAACATGGAAGGCATGAAGCACAACATCAAGACCTACTACGAACAAACCGGCGCCAAAACCCCGGTGCCGGATGTGTCCAAGTTTGTCGATATGAGTTATCTCAATGAGGCGTTGAAGGAGTTTGGCAAGCGCTAGCACTGACGCCGAATCCGCCGGCTGACACGCATCCACGTTGACTATCGAGGTCTCTGTGACATTTACAACTTCCATGTCGTGCCGACCCTTGGCAGTGCAATCACGGTCGGAGTTAAGATGTGATAATAGGGACGAAAATGGATGGTAATTTTCGACGTTCGATTGAAGATATCGTTGAAACTTTAACAAACGCGAAGGCGAGGAACAAAAGGTGTGCCCTGCTAATTGGCGCTGGCTGCTCCGTAAAAGCAGGGATTCCCACTGCCAATGGCTTTGTTGAAATCATCAAAGAACGATATCCACGAGCTTATGACCGCTCGGCCTGAGTGAACGTCGCGACCTGATCGCGGAGTACGTCGATATCGCGAAAATAAACTGGGCTCACGTATGTATCGCTTTGCTCATGCAGTCAGGATTTATCGACCGAGTTTTGACCACCAATTTTGACCCATTGGTTGTTAGAGCTTGCGCTCTTCTCAACCAGTTCCCCGCGGTTTACGATTTTGCAGCGTCGCAACTTTTGAAGTCTGCCGACATACCGGACAAATCCGTCTTTTATCTGCACGGTCAACGTAGCGGCTTTGTCCTTATGAACACGGTGGATGAATGTAACGCTCATTCAAAACTTATGTCTCCAGTGTTCGAGGACGCCGGCCGTGGCCGGCTCTGGATCGTTGTCGGATACAACGGCGAGAGCGATCCGGTATTCGATCACCTGGCCGGAGTTCCTCGCTTCGACAATATGCTTTACTGGATAGGCTATGGCGACAGTGAACCGGCTAAACATGTCTCGGAAAAACTGCTGCTAACGGATAAAGACGCGTTTTACACCAACGGTTTCGATGCCGATTCTTTTTTCGTCTCTCTGACTCAGAAATTAGGAATTTTTCCGCCGCCATTCATCGCGAAGCCTTTTTCGCATCTAGGCAGCACATTACAAATGCTTACTCCCTACTCTCCGCCGAATCAGGACTCGGCAGAAGACGTTACGGAAATCGCTCACAAGTGGATCCAATCCGCGGTGAAGCAGTTTGAAGAGGACCTTTCATCCAGCAAAAGGAAAAAATCTCGAACAGGGACGGCCGTAAGGTCGCTCGGAGCGGTTGCGCAAAAACTCTTGATGGCGGGCAAGTATGACGAAGTCGTCGCGTTGCGACAGCACTATGACAGAGCACCCACCGAGGAGTTCGCCGAACTATTGTCATGGGCATATCTGATGCAAGGCAACGCCCTTTTATCTCAAGCAAGGACCAAGACCGGAGATGAAGCGGATAGACTCTTCGCTCTAGCCGCTGAAAAGTTTCAAGCCGCACTGGCCATCAAACCCGATATGCATGAAGCGCTCAACAATTGGGGCAGCGCCCTTTCTGATCAAGCAAGGACCAAGACCGGAGATGAGTTCGATGCGACGCTCGACGCAGCAAAACAAAAGTTACTACAGGCGGAAGCTATCAAACCTGGAGTTGGCAGTTACAACCTAGCGTGTGTTAGCGCGTTGAAAGGAAAGGAATATGAGGCTCAGAAGTGGTTAATGCAATGCCAGCAGCAGGGCCAACTGCCGACGCGCGAGCACCTAAACCAGGATCACGACCTGGACAGCATCCGCGACACGGATTGGTTTAGACGTTTTCTTGAAACGCTGAGAGACTAATTAACCAACGGCTTCACATTCCACGCACCGCCGGCATCACTTCCTCAGCGCACAGCCGCATCGACTTCAGCACCTTATCCTGCGCCAAACTCCCCGACGCGATATTGAGCATCAGCTGCTCGGGATGCATCGCGTCGACATAGAACTTGATCTTCTCGAAGCACTCTTCCGGCGTGCCCCAGACGGCCTCCTCCCCGACGTCACCGTAGATCTGCCAGATACACTCAACCACCGGCACCGCACTGCTCCTCTCACCGCGCCGGGATGATCGAGAACCTGCCAATCCGGCTTGGCCGATAGACTTGAAAATCGCGCCGGTCGAGCGTGAAGACCTTCAACAGCTTTTCCCGCTCGGCGACTCGAACCAAGGCGGCATCGGCGAAGTCCATGGGAAGATCGCGGTACTGCCGCATCAGTGCCTTCATGCGCGGGACATCCGCTTCATCGAGTGGCAGGATCGAAACCGCTCCCGTTTCAATCAATTCGCAAAGCGCGCTTTGCGCCACCGACGAAAATCTCAGCAAATGCATCGCCTCGGTCAGCACAGGCCAAACGGTCACCAACGTTTCATTGATCGCCTGAAACGCGGTTTTGCAGCTCTCATGCTTGTCGTCGTCTTCATGGAGCAACGCGACCAGCGGCCCGGAATCGACCAGAATCATTTGCGCTTCTTTCGATCCGCCACCAGCATCTCATAGAATCGATCGCCAGTACGCGTCGAAAGATTGGGTGGACCACCCTTAGCGCAGCCGATCAAATGCTTGACGAGATCGTAAGGGCGCTTGCGGCTGGCAGCCTCTTTCTCGCGTTCGGCCAACACGCCGATAGCGTCGCGGATGACCTCCGACTTGGATTGCCGGCGGTTTTTGGCCAGGCGATTGACCACTGACTCGGTCTTGCTATCGAGACGTACGCTCAAGGGCATAAGCTAATCCTCCATGTCATACGGGATTGTACTACAAAAAAACCACATGCCTCAAGCGCGGCGCCTCTCGATTGAAATGCAGATTGCTGAACAGCGGGCTGAAACGCCGAGTGCTTGTTATCAGACCGGCCAGATCATGCGGCACCCAAGTCATTTTGACATGCGCCGCAACACCGGAACGACTTCAGCCGCGCATAGCCGCATGGACTTCAGGACTTTATCCTGCGCCAAACTCCCCGACGCGATATTGAGCATCAGCTGCTCGGGATGCATCGCGTCGACATAGAACTTGATCTTCTCGATGCACTCTTCCGGCGTGCCCCACACGGCCATGACGTTCGCTCCCTCGTCAGCCACAGCTTGGCGCGCTTTTTCCGGCGTGCAGAGTTTTTCGAAGGCTTCGCGCGAAGCGCTCTTGGTGGCGTAGGTACGAATCGTTTCGGTTTCCACCGGACGGCTGAGCCTGCCGCGCAGAAAGACATCGGCTTGACTGGAAAGCGCCAGCGCGCCGTTGGCGATCGCTTCTTCGCGATCTTTGGCGACATGCACGTGAATGCCGAGCACCACATCGCTCTTACCACCCGCTGGCAAATTTTTTCGATAGGTCTCGGTCAAGCCGCGCACTAAATTGAAGGGAATGCCGAGATAGCCCGGCTGAACCAAGCCTTGCCCGACGTTCCCCGCGAAGCTCGCGCTGTCCGGCGTGGTCGCCGCCGCGGTGTAGATCGGCGGATGCGGCACTTGCACCGGCGGCGGGCTGAGTTTGAAATCGCGGATCTGCCAGAACTCGCCGTCGAGCTTTTCGATGTACTCGCCTTTGAAGATTTCCACCAGCATGCGGATGCCTTCTTCGAAGCGCGCGCTGCTGGTGGCGGCATCGACGTTCATACGATTGATCACCCAAGGATGGCCGCGGCCAATGCCGAGCATGATCCTGCCATCGGTCAGTAAATCCGCGGCGGCGACTTCGCTCGCCAACATCGCCGGATGGTGGATCGGCATGCTGACGATGCCGGTGAGAAAACGAATCCGCCGCGCCCGCTGCGCCGCGGCAACGTAAAGCCCCAGAGGAAACGGCGAGCAGGAAAATAAATCCTTACCGTAGCTCTCGGTGATCGAGAAAAAATCGTAACCGAGTTCATCGGCGGTATAAATCTGCTCCAAGACATCGGCGTAAGTCTGCTGCTCCGACTTCCCAGGGTAGGAAAACTCTGTGAACAATCCAATCTTCATTTTTGGTTCTTCAGGCTTTCGTGTGGCTAACCGCGGAGGCGCGGAGGGCGCGGAGTAAAGAGTTTTTGATTAAAAAATACTCCTATCTCTGTGAACTCTGTGCCTCTGTGGTAAATACATCTTCACAGGAAACCCGGAAGAGCCTCATTTTTTAAACGGTTTGAACTGCTTGAACATTTTGAACGATTTGAACGATTTGAACGATTCGTTACGATCCGATCACCATGGTCGTCCCGACGCTATTCGGAGTGAACGCTTCAGGAAACTCGCGCGCGATCAGATGCGTCGCCTTCCAACCCGTACAGTGCTGCGGCACGATCACGCTGGGATTGAATTCCTTGAGCGCTTGCACCGTCGGCTGAATGATCGGCTCGAAGATCGGTCCGGTCAAATGAAAGCCGCCGATGACCGCGTGAATTTGCTGCACCCCGGTCATGTCGCGGGCGCATTTTAATGTGTTGACCACGCCGGCATGACCGCAGCCGGTGAGCACCACCAGCCCTTTGTCTTTGACGTTGATGACAATCGCTTGGTCGTCATGAATCCACGGATCGGGCTGCCACTTGCCATCGATCAGCGCGACTTGATTGGGGTGGCCTTTTTCGAATGGCGTCGTTCGCGGGATTTGCCCGGTCACCAGCGCGCTGCCGCCGATCAACATGGTCGGCCCGCGCTCCTCGATAATCTGCACGTCTTCGCCTTCAAGATCCTTTTTACTCGGCGGGATATGTTCCGACTCGTGACCATCGCCCTGAATATTTTTTCGTTTCAAGTATGCGTCGGGATGAAGCACGATCGGCACCCGCGGCCGACCGAAGCGTTTGATAAAACCCAGCAAGCCGCGGGTGTGATCGGTGTGGCCGTGGCTTAGAACAACCGCGTGAAGCTCGTTGCCCTTGATATCGAGCACATCCATATTATGCAGCACGCCATCGACCGTCACGCCCGTGTCGAACAGAAACGAGTCTTTGTTGCCATCCACGTACGTCGTCACCAGCATCGACACGCCATGCTCGGCGCGCAATTGCGGCCGCGCGTGGGCGTTGCTGCCGCGCTTGTGGCGCTTGGCCACCGGCGTGTTGCCCATCAAGACATCGATGGAATTGTCCATCACACTCAAGATCTCAACGCGGTCAACCGGCTTAAGAACAACTGTGGCCACGGCGCCTCCCTATTTCACATCACGCTCAAATGGTTTCTTGAGCATCCAGTTGACGATCTGTTCGACGGTCTCGGATTCCTTGCCGAAGAAGCCATGTTGGCTGTACGCTTCGCATTCGGTGGATTGCGGTGGCAGGCCGCCCCAGACGGTGATCAGCGGGTAGGTTTCCGAGAGCCGCGCGGCATCGCCGTAGAGCGTGAATTGGCATCGATCGCTGACATGGTGCGCGAATAGCAGCGGCACTTTGATCGATGCGAAATCGAACTTGCTCAACCCCGGCCCAGGCTCATTGGATCGCGCCGGCACCGCGCGGAACAGCGAGGAAGTCAGAACGACGCCACCGAGCTGAGCGCCCAAGCGCGCGCCTAGCGCCGCCGCCGAGATCGTGCCCCGGCTGGTGCCGATGAGAAACACCGCTACGCCGGGAAAGCGCTTGTTGAGATCGCCGACCACGGCCATTATATCCGTGAAGTGATCTGCGCCGAGACGAAACTCGTCGGTCATGCCCCGCCCGCGCTGCTGATCGCTCGGCGCGTCGACGATCGCCGCAACGACGCCGCGCTTGATGAACTCGGAACGGCTACGGACGAGAAAATTGCCACCGGCAAACTTGGGTTGGCCGCCTTCGCTGCGCAGTTCGATCCATCCACCGGAACCGGGAAACAAAACCGCGATCGCTTGCAGCTCTTTGGGCATGCTGGTGAGGAAATAGGACTGGGTCACGTTGCCGCGGGTGGGCAGCGTGACGATCTCTTGCTGGGCGACGGCGACGCTGCACAGACTGGCAATCCAGGAAGCGACCATGATGCGAGTAAGACGGCTCATAAATTTGCCGCGAAGATTATTTCTTGACCGACTTATATGCCTGCTCGATGTTCACCGGCAGCCGGTCTTGGCCGGCCCAGCTGGCATACTCCGGCATCTTGAGCTCTTTCTTGACCTGATCGAGAGTCATTCCCTTGGCCGCCATCTCGCCGACCCGCTTCATCAGCAAGGTGTAATAGCCCTCATATTCGTCGAAGATTTTCGTCGTCGTCGGCTGGCCATGGCCGGCGATGACGACTTCCGGGTTGAGCGACTTCATGAGTTTATAGCTCGCCAGCACGTCGGGGATGACCACCGTGGGGCGCATATTGATGAAGGTTCTGACGTTGGCCGCCGATGACGCGAACAACACCCGCTCCTTGGGCATCCAGACGGCGGTGTCGGCAAAGCTGTGAACGTTTTTCAAGTAAATCACGAAGGTGCGCCCGCCAACGTTGAGCGTCATGCGGTCCTTGTACTCGATATGGGGCGGGATCATTTTCTCGCCCTTCACGGCCTCGGCCATCTCGGCGGACTGCTTGGCCAATTCTTCGGACCGTTTGGGGTTGTATTCCTTCCTCATGCCAGCGCCGGCGCCTTCGGCGTTGATGATCCGCGCCGGCGGCGAAAAGACGAAGTGATTGCCGGTATGATCGCTATGAGTCTCGGTGTCGATCAAAAACAAAATCGGCTTGTCGGTGACCTTGCGAATCGCCGCCATCATGTTGCGCGAGTGCAGCGGGCTATTGCAGGCATCGATCATGACCACGCCTTCCTCGGTGACGACAAAGCTGCATGTGGTCGTTCCCTGGTCCGGCGCGAAGGTATAAATGCCGTCCTTGATCTTGTGAAACCCGGGACCGAGATCCACCGCGCCTTGCTGCACCGCCGCGCAGGAAGCCAACGCCAGCGCCGCGACGCCAACCAACAGTGCGGTAAATAAATCGCCACGCTTGAAATGCTTCTTCATAATATTCTCCCTTTAGGAATGAGTTCATGGCACGAGGCTACGCGAAACCCCAGCCGACCGTCAAGCGGCACTGAATAAAACACAATAGAAGACGAGCGCAAAGCCGGCGAACCGCCCACGGCGGTTTTGGAGCGCATCAAGAAAGTGTTGGGCGAGTAACATAGCCGGAGCGGGGGTTTTCACCACAGAGCTCACAGAGCACACAGAGATTCGGAAAGAGACAAGAAATTATTTTCTTAAATTCTCTCTGTGGTTCCGAACTCTGTGTTCTCTGTGGTGAGATTTTTCCGAGCACGCCCCATTCAATCGATGCGGTTCGCCGACTCGCCACAGCCTACTTGCTAGGGACGCTTTGCCAACACGCGCGGACCGTAAAGCTTGATCGAGTTGTCCCACAGGACTTTTCGTTTGCTCTCGTCCGAGATCGGCTGGGCGGCAAACCACGGCAAAACTTTCTCCGGATCGGGCGCATCGGGATGAGGATAGTCGGTATTCCAAACCAGATTGTCGTCGCCGAAAAACTTGACCACGTCGTCCAAGCCCGGCTCGTCCGGGTCGGCGGAAATCACGCACTGGCGCTTGACGTACTCGCTCGGCTTCATCGGCAGCCCTTGGCCGAGAATCACGCGCCGGCCGTGGGAGTGATCGTCCATGCGCGGCAAAAAGAAATTGAGCCAGCCGGCGTTGGATTCCAAGATGCCCAGCCGCAGCTTCGGGAAGCGATCGAGGATGCCGGTGAAAATAAAGTGCGCCAGGGTGATCATGTTGTCCATCGGAAAGCCCATGATATGATCGAGCGCCGCGAAAGGGCCTTCTTGGCCGCCGTGCAGCGCCAGCGGCCGAAACGGCGCGGCGCGCATGTGGCGCGACTCGCCGTGGATCGAAATCGGAAAATCCAAGTCGCAGGCCAGCTGCCACAACGCATCGTACTCGCGATCGTGCAACCACTTGCCCTGGGGCAATAACGGATTGCGCACCGAAACCGCGCCGAGTTTTTCCACGGCGCGGCGCGCTTCGGTCACCATGGCGGCGGTGTCGCCAGCCGGCAGTGTCGCGGTAAATTTCAGGCGTGCCGGATCGGCGCTACAGTAATCGTGGCACCAATTGTGATAGGCGCGCGCCATCGCCGCGCCGACATCCGGATTTTTCAGTGACGTCTCCATTATCCGGTTGCCGTTGGTCGACAGAATCACCTGAATGTCCCAACCGAAACGGTCCATGTCCTTGAGACGAATCTGCGGCGACCACCATTGATTGTAGGCCTCGCCGTATTTATCCATCATCCACTGATCGTGATGCGCCGGGATCGGCCCGCCTGACACCAGCGCATCGGATAGTTTCTCGTCCTTGGCATAAACGTAAAAATTGCGCTGCATGCCGATCACTCGCGGCACCCGGTCGCGATAGGCCGGCTCCAGGTAGCGCTCCCACATGTCCATCGGCTCATGATGGTGCGCGTCGGCGTCGATGACTTTAAATCCGTTCCACATAACGGCATCCCCTGTTCAAAGTTCCGGGTTCACATATGGAAAATTCAATCTCACCACGAAGGACACGAAAATCACGAAGTTCGGAAAATAAATTATCCGAACCCTTCGTGTCCTTCGTGCCTTCGTGGTGAAAAACCCATTCCCATTTGGTTGCGGCGGCGGCGCCCTAGGCTCTCTGTGGTGAGGTCTCCGAATTTCCCAGTCGACGGCTACGCTTTGACAAACCCATGCTTGCGGAGAAACTCCAGAACATGCCCATCGAACGTCGCCGGGTCTTCCAAGCAACAGGCATGACCCGCGCCGGCGATGGTCCGGTGCTCGGCGCCGGCGATGCGCGTGCTCATGTCTTGGCTGCGCTTGAGCGAATTATCGAACTCGCCGTTCAGGATCAGCACCGGCATTTTTAGCTCTGGCAGGCGCGAAGTTAAGTCGCGATTTTGCAGCGCGTTAAAAATCTCGGCGATGGCCGGAGCACTCAGGCGCGAGTCCATCTCTGTGTGCATGCTAAGCAAATACTTCCCCAGCTTGGTCCGCGGAAAATCCTTGCTGACCAGATCGGTGAGATGCTGAATGTGAAATTTATCGACGCCCTGCTGCATGTAACCATCGATACGGCTCTGATAGCGATCCCCCGGCATGCTGCTGCAGCCGACTAGAATCAGCGCCTTGAAAATCTCCGGATGATCGAGCCCCAACTGCAAACCCATGACACCGCCGACGCTGACGCCGGCGAAGACCGCTTCAGCAGCGCCTTCCTGCCGGCATACGGCGACGACATCTTCGCACAAGTCGGTAACCGTGACCGGCACGGCCGGCTTATCCGAGTAGCCATAACCGCGCAAATCGACGTTGATCACTTTGAAGAACGTAGAAAAGTGCGCCACCTGATACAAGAACATGCGCCGGTCGAACGGGTTGGCGTGCATCAAGACTAACGGGAAGCCTTCGCCGGAAACTTCGTAGTAAGTCTTAACTCCGTTTCTTGTGCTATAGGGCATGGGCTCGTTCCGAGGACAAGTGAAAGATCGACTGCACCACGAAGGTCACGAAGGATACGAAGGTTTCGGAAAATTATGACTCCGAACTTCGTGCTCTTCGTGTCCTTCGTGGTGAAAGGTCTTTTCAATCGTTGGCGTGCGCCGCGAACGTCGCTGAGTCTTCGTTGGTAATCTGCAAACGAAAGCCGCTTGGTTCTCTGAAATAAGTTCCCAACTGATCGTCGCGCCGGCCTTCGCGCTCGCCGTGATCGTCGCGCTCTTCGATGCCCGCGGCATGAAGTTTTTCGACGATGGCGTGGAAGTTGTCGTTGGTTACGTTGAGCGCGAAGTGGCGGCCGCGCCAGGTTGCTTTGGTCACCTCGCTCAGCTCGCTCACTTGATTGAGAATCACGCACTGCCCCGACGGCACCGTCAGCGACACTATGCCGCTCTTCGCTTCCTGCACCGTGCAGTTGAGAAATTTCTGATAGAACGCCGTGCTCGCCGTCAAATCCGTGGCGTCGAAGTGCAGATGATGAAGCCGCGTCTTGGCGATGCCGGCAACTTTGGCGATCTCAAAAAAGTTGCCTTCGGAGTCTTGAAACACCAAGCCGTCGTTCCAACAGCAGCCCAAAGCGCTTTCCAAACTGATCTCGCGCGTGAACACGCCGGCGGCGCGGATCTTCGCCACCATGGCGTCATACTCGCCGACCGGCACTTCGAAGGAGTGGCGCGGATAGGAGGTGGCGCTGTCGCGCGGGGGCAACTTATTTTTACCTTGGGAAAATAGCCCGACGTGATTCTCGCCGAGCTTCATGAAAATGCGCGTCATACCCGGCGCGTTTTGGGTTTTCAACGTGCGCGCGCCCAACACTTCGGTATAAAATTTCTCCGCCCGGTCGGGCTCCATCACCGCGACCACGAAATGATCGAGATGATGGACATCGCCATGGGCTTTTGCATTACCGCTCATATACACGTCTCCTTCTCCAAACTTATTTTGGTTGTAATGACTGCTTCGCTTCCGCCTCGGGAAAAACCACGATGCGCTCTTTCGGCAAATGGACCGTCACCGCACCCGCCGCCTTGGCGTCGTCAGGCAAACTCTTGACATTGACGATGGTCGCGCCGATCTTTACTTCGCTCATGCAATGATCGCCGAGAAAAAATGAAGTGACGACATTTCCCGCCAGACAGTTTTGCTGATCAACTGACGCCGCGATTAATTTGACATCTTCCGGACGAATGCCGACCACCACGCCACCTTCATACTGCCGCGGCGCGGCGATGACAAGCGCGCCGATCTCGGTATCGACCCGGCCGTCGGCCAGCACTTTACCGTGTAACCAATTGATCGAACCGAAAAACTCGGCGATCTGCGAATTCGCCGGCGCGCGGTAAAGCTCGTAAGGATTGCCGATCTGGAGAATCTCGCCGTGGGCCATCACCGCGATGCGGTCGGCGAGCACCATCGCTTCCACTTGATCGTGGGTCACGTAGAGCGCCGTGATGCCCAGTCGCGTGGCGAGTTTCTTGATGTTAGTGCGCACCTCTTCGCGCAAGCGCGCGTCCAAATTGCTCAGCGGCTCGTCCATTAATAGTAATGCCGGATTGACCGCCAAGGCGCGCGCCAACGCCACTCGCTGCTGCTGTCCGCCGCTCAACAAGCGCGCCGGCCGGTTTTCGAAATCGTCCAACTGCACCAAACCGAGCGCGTAGCGAATCCGCTCCTGCGCCTCGCTCTTGGAGAGACGTAAGCGCCCATGAGTTAAGACCAAGCCAATATTTTCCGCGACGGTGAGATGGGGCCAAATCGCATAAGACTGAAACACCATGCCGATGCCGCGCGCTTCGGGCGGCTCGGCGATGCGCCGGCTCGTCGAGAAAACGATTTTGCCGTCCAGCGAGATTTCGCCGCCGTCGGGTTTTTCCAAGCCGGCGACGCTGCGCAAAAGCGTCGTCTTCCCCGAACCGCTGGGACCGAGCAAGACGAAAAATTCACCGCGCGCCACTTCGAGGCCGATGCCTTGCAGCGCGGCTACGGCGTGATCGCCGGATTGAAAATTTTTGCGCAGGCCGGTGATTGAGATCACGAAGCCTCCGTGAAGCGGCTGCGCCGGCCGAAGTAAAGATAGAGAATCACCGCCGGCAACATGAAGACGAGCACGACTAAATTCGCCGCCGCCGCTTGATTGAGACTACCGCCCAGCCACAAACCCCAAACGATCATCGGCAACGTTACGTTGCCTTGGCTAGTGACAAGAACCGAAGCCATGGTCAGCTCGCGAAAGCACAGAAGCGCCATCCACAGCCAAGCGTAGACCAACGCCGGCCGGAGCAGCGGTAAGAGAATTTTGCGCATCACTTGCCAGAGCGGCAGACCCCCGACAAACGCCGCCTCTTCCAACTCGGGATGAATTTGCGCCAGCGAATTGTTGATGATGCGGGTGGCGAAGCTGATCCGGCTGATGGTGTAAACGATGATCAAGATCGCCAAGCTGCCGTAGAGCGAGACCACGTCGCGCAACAAAAACAGCGACGCGAACACCGCGGCGATGGCGAGAATCAAATGCGGCACGGCGTGGGGCAAAAACGCCACGGCGTCGAAGCTGACGCGCCACTTGAGTCCCGAACGCAGCACCGTCCAAGAGATCGCCAAGCATATGAAAAGCGTTATCGTCGGCACGGTCACCATCAGCACCATGGTATTCCAAGCGCCGTGGAAAAGCAGATTCCACGGCAGACCGTAAAAATTTTTCAGCGACACCTGTTCCAGCGCCGCCCAAGAAGGCGGCTGGAAATAGCGCAAGAGCGACGCCCAGATGAGCAACAAGAACGGCAACAGCTTGGCGACGGTAAAATAAGCGCCGAGAAACAGCCAAGCGAACAGCCAGCCGCGCCGGCCCAATTCCACCAGCCGCGGCCGATAACCCTTGCCGGTCACCACGGCGTAGCGATGGGAAAACTTTAGCGTGCGAAAATAGCCCCAGCTCAAGAGCAGCGCCAGGACCACGAGCAGACTGCTCACCGCGCCGGCCATGCCGTAGCTAGGCAACTCTTCCTGGGGCTGAATTTTGTAGAAAATGAAAGTAGAAAAAGTAAAAATTTTGTTCGACATGCCGATGATCGCCGGCACTTCGAAGGACGACAGACCGATGGTGAAAATATAAATCGCCGCGGCGATGATGCCGGGAAAAGTCAGCGGCAAGGTGACATAGCGCAGCGTGCGCAGGATGCCCAAGCCGTGCACCCGCGCCGCTTCTTCGAGCGCCGGGTCCATGCTGCGATAGGTGGCGACGATCATGATGAAGGCGATGGAAGACAACCCTAAACCTTCGACCCAACCCATGCCGACCAACGAAGCGATGTTGAACGGCGCCTGGTCCAAATTAAAAAGTTCGATGAAAAATTTATTGACGATGCCGATGCGCGGATGGAGCAGGAACACCCAGCCCATGGAGGTAAAAAACGTCGGCACCAGAGCGCCGATGGTGGCAAGAGCGAAGATTAAATTTTTGCCGGGCAAGTCCGTGCGCTCGACCAACCACGCCATCGGCACGGCGAAAAACAACGCGATCAAAACCGTCGTCGAAGCGAAGCCGAGTGTGTTGAGCAGCGTGCGATAGGTAGAGCCGTCGGTGAACAGCGCGCGATAATGCTTCAGCGTGTAAACCACCGGATCGCCCGGATTGCCCTGCCAAAACCCCATCCAGAAGATGATCAGCAGAAACGCCAGCACCGGCAGCAGACTGGCTACCGATATGGCGACGAATAACCAGCGGCCTTTCAAGATCGGACTCCAATTGGAGTGGTGGGTCTTAAAGGCATCACTCCATTACTCCACCTCTCCAGCACTCCAATCCGCTAATTCCCCGCTAAAATCTTCTGGAACTTCTGCCGGATGCGCGAATGCTCCTCGGCGTTCTTCACCACATCCGCCACCGAATAGGCGGTGAACTTGACGCCGCGCTTTTCCTGGGCGGCCACGAACTGATTCATTTGCGTGCCTTTGACCAGATGGGAACTGCTGCGCTCGGTGTTGTAGAGAATGTCTTGGCCCTCTTTGCTCAGTAACAATGCCGCCAACAAAGTCGCCGCGTTAGGATTGCGCGCGTTGGTCGGCACGGTCACGTACCAGTAGGACAAAATCCCAGCGTCGCGAAAAACTTGGCCGTCCACCGGCCCGCCCTTTTCTTTCGCTTCCTGGGGCGCGGCGAGATCGCAGTTGAAAACCAACATGGCGAATTCACCGGCGGCGATGCGATCGTCTTCGCCGCACCGGATCAGGCCGGTGACTTGCTTGACGAATTTTTCTAGGAACGCCGTGGTCTTGTCTTCGCCCCAGATCATCGACAAGCGATCGAAGGATGCCGCGTACGGTGTCGAAGCGATCTTGCCTTTCCATTTGGGATTGAGCACGTCTTCGACACGCTGGGGAATGTCTTTGCCGACGACCATTTTGGAATTGTAAGTGAAGCCCGGCGTGCGCGTCGTCACGATCAATACCTTGTTGTCGAAATCGATCATCGCCGGCGTGATATGGTTGAAAGTCTTGCTCCACTCGACGCTCTTGAGCGACATGCGCGCGACGTGATTTTCCGAACCGACGTAGAGATCGGTGGACGACGGCTGTCCGGCTTTCGCCTCTTGAATGATCCGACTGGCAAACTGCGGCATCGCCGGGCCGGGCGTGTACTTGAACTGCAAGTTCAGACCGTAGGTTTTGTTGAACGCCTTTTCCAGCGTCGCCGCCCCTTCGATGCCGCCCATGGTACCGGTGCCCCAGCTGAGAATTAGCTGGGCTTCTTTTTTCGCGCCTTCGATCAACTGCGCCCTGGTCTGGGCAAATGAATCGTTAGACATCAATACCATCGCGATCGAAAACCACAACAAAATGCGCTGAACTATCTTCATAACCAACCCTCGTTTATACCTGCTGACCGTTTTCCCGAGTAGCGACCAAGGGTCGCATATCGAGGGATTCCTAAAGCTCCATCTGCTTTCCCAAGCCGCGCTTGAGCGCTTCCTCGTACAACCATGCGGCGATCGCCATATCGCCGTAGCCGCCTTGGGATTCGCGAAATATATTGATCTCGTCGCGGCTAGCGCGGCCGACAGCCTGGCCGATGATCACATCGCCAAGCTCCGGCACGCGGCTCCAGGAAAGTTTACCTTCGGTGACCAGCTCGACCAACGGCAGTGCCGCCGACTTATCCGAATACTCGCGCTCTTGTTCCTGGCTGCCGACCACGGTGCGCGCGGCTTTGAGATGCAACTCGCGGCTGATTTCCGTCGGCTTGCCCATGCTGCTCACATGGGTGCCCGCTTCGACCCAGTCGGCGGGAAAGATCGGCGTCAGCGAATTAGTCGCGGTGAGAATCACATCCATGCCGCGCACCGCTTGCTCAGCGCTGTCGACGCCGCGCACGCTAATGCCGAGCAACTGTTCGCCCTCGGCGCAAAACTTTTTTCTGCGCTCGGGATCGCGGCTCGACACATAAATTTCGCTAATCGGCCGCACCGTCTGAAGCGCCTTGAGAATTCCGAAAGCATTGCGGCCGACGCCAAACAAACCGAGCTTCTTAGAATCCTCCCGCGCCATATGCTTGGCCGCGATGGCCACGACAGCGGCAGTTCTTAACGTGCCAAAGGGAAAACCCATGAACGACAGCAGCGCGCCGCTATCGGCATCGAAGAGCGTCGCATACATTTTGTCGCCGCCGCCAAGACCGCTGTTAGGCCCCAGACGCACGCCGACGCGGCGCTGTTTGAGCACGGCGCCCGAGACGATACGCAAGGTTTTGCTCGGTCCAACGGTAATGTTGTACGGCGCATGGGCCACGATCTGCCCCGCTGCCTGTTGCCGATGGGCATCCTCAATCAACTCGATGGCCTTGGCGAGATCGATCAGCGGTTTCAATTCATCGCGACTTAGTAACAACGCCATTCCACTCTCCGATAGCGCAGAAATTTCATGTTAATTCATAGTGCAACATAGAGCATGACTGATCCGCATCTTATGCTTCCTTCTCTCTCCCAAAGGGAGAGGGTTGTCGGTCGGCAACTCACAATAAATTTATTTCGCCACCGCCAACTCGTGAGGCCGTTTACCGAGCCGCCGTCCGCCATTCTTGGTGACAACAACAGTGTCGCCCCACTGACAAATATATTGGCCGTCCGCCGAAATCGCCGACGGCTTGCAGATGAAAACCATGTTCTCACGCATCGCCACCGCCAACTGGCGCGGGCTTTTCGCGTGCGGCGTGATGATCGGCCCATCGTCGCCCTGACCACGGCCATGCTGTTGTAGCAAGGTGATTATGTCAGGGGTTAACGGCAACGTAATTATGTCAGGGTGGAAGGATGACAACCCTGACAATGAAAGACGAGAAACGACTAGACGTAATTCAACGAGTATATCGCAGCGAGATCACCGTGGTTGAGGCCGCA
>SHYW01000065.1 GCA_009692615.1 Deltaproteobacteria bacterium
GTCGATGGCGCGCGATCCATAGCTGCCGCGATTTGGCGCTTTGTTTTCCCGGCTTGGCTAAGTCGGCAAAGCGTACAGCGCTCTTCAAGCGAAAACTGTTGATACTTTTGTCCCATAGCAACACCTTATCCCAATAGTGTTGCACTTCGTTTGTGAATCTAGGGAATCCAAACTCGCAATTAGCAGCGAATGGGACTAAGACTGGATTCCGGCCTACGCCGGTATGACGAATAAGAATAATTCAGAGGTCCATTCCAATTTAATCTACCTTCGCCCCAGGCCCGCCGTAGATTTCCAACTTGTTCCCGTCGGGATCCAAGAAATATGCCTGCGGTCCCCAGAACACGCCCGTGTTGCGCTCTTCGATGTTGAAGACTTCAACGCCGTTTTTGCGCAGCTCGTCGATGGACGACTGAAACTCTTCCGGCTTCACCTTGAAGGCGTGGTGCACCGGCGTCGACTTCGACGTATCGTATTTCATCAAGTCGTTGCCCTTGGCCAGAATGAGAAAGTCATCGCCGGTTTGCAGGAACACCATGCGCGGCGACTGCTCGACGACTTTCAAGCCGAGCACGCCTTCATAAAACTTCCGGCTCCGATCCAGGTCCGTCACCGGTAAACTGAAATGCAACATGCCATGTGTCTTTAACATCAAATGCCTCCTATCCTATGGAACTCAAATTCCGTCGCCACTAGAGTTGATACTTACTGATATCGAGGGCGCCATGAAAGACGCCAAGCACATCGATATTGCCATCGTCTCTGATCAGATAGGCGATGCGATAGTGACGGTAGAGAAGTATACGAACATGTCGGGGCGAAGCCTGATAGCGCCCACCCATCGTGGGGAACTTAGCCAGCATCTGCGCCTTCTCATAGATGCCATTTACGGTTTCAGCGGCCGCCCGCGGATTATCGCCGGCGATATAACCATAGATGTCTTCAAGCCAGCGCTGCGCCTCCACCGTCCAGTTTATTTTTGCCATGACCGGATCCGTCGCGCCATCTCGTCATTCGAGATGACCCGTCCGGCGTCCGAGTCTGCAAGCCCCCGCTGCACCATGAGATGGAAAGCCAGCTCACGAACGATCTCGTCTCCCGACCTATCTTCGGGTTGAGCTTCGATAAGTTTAGCTAGTTCCTCTTTCGCTTTCGACATGGCTCACTCCTCCATCGTCGGCTAAATTCTGTCACACTCCGCATCGACGAGCAAATACACAATCTACGTGGGCAAACAATCAGATCGACTGCGGCGGAAACGTCCCATTGCGCAATTCCCGCAGCGTCGCCTCGATCTCCGCGCGCGTGTTCATGACGAACGGCCCGTGGCGCGAGATCGGTTCGTTCAGCGGCGCGCCCGAAACCAACAGCAATCGCGCAGGCGAATCCGTGGCGACAAGTTGAATCTCATCGCCTTCGCCCCACACGAGCAGCGTCGGCGCATGAACAAGCACATCGGCATCATTCTTCGAGGCTCTAACGTTAACCTCTCCATCGAAGACATAAGTAAAAACGGAATGCTCGTGCTCCACCGGATAAGTAAACGTCACGCCGGCCGGAATGCTCACGTCCAAATAGGTTGGCGCAACGGAGATCCCACTCACCGGCCCGCTCATTCCGTCCACCACCCCGGTGATCACGCGGATGCGCGTGCCGTCGGGTCGCGCGACTTGTGGAATCTCGTTCGCGCTAATATTTTGGTAGCGCGGCGCGATCATCTTCTCCTTCGCCGCCAAATTGACCCAAAGCTGAAATCCGCTGATACCTTCAGGACGAACCTGCGGCATCTCCTCGTGCAAGATGCCACGCCCCGCGGTCATCCACTGCACGTCGCCCGCTCCAATAGTTCCGGTACTGCCAAGCGAATCCTTGTGCTTCACCGCACCGGAAAGAATGTATGTGACTGTCTCAATCCCCCGGTGCGGATGCAAAGGAAACCCCGCTTGGTAGTCCCGCGGGTCTTTCGAATCGAAGTGATCAAGCAAAAGAAACGGATCGAGAAAATCGAGCGCCCGACCGCCGATGCTTCGTTTCAACCGAACCCCCGCGCCTTCGACTACTGCTTGCGGTTCAATGAGGTGAATCACTCTTTTTAAATATGTATTCATGACTTCACCCTCGTGTGCTGCAAGCTACTCGTCTTCAGCATCATCGCCTGTCGTATCGAAAAGATGTTTGTAGAACCGCTCGGGCGCGTTGAGAAAATCCCGCGTCACGCGGTAGTGATCCGTTTCGTCGTACGCGACCTCACGGATCGCATCGCCATCCAGGTTGAGCAGCACCGCGCCTGGGTAGCTGAGAATGATCGGCGAGTGTGTGACGATGAGAAATTGAGCATGGCCCGGCTTTTCGAGATCGTGGATGACTTTCAAGAACGAAAGTTGCCGTTGCGGCGAGAGCGCGGCCTCGGGCTCGTCGAGGATGTAAATACCCTGCTCGAAACGGTTCGTGAAAAGCGCCAGGAAGGACTCACCGTGGGATTGCTCATGGAGCGGCTTGCCACCGTAGGCGCGCAGGATCGAAGCCTGATCGATGTAGGTTGCGAAGTTATAAAAACTCTCGGCGCGCATGAAAAAACCTTCGGTCACTTTCGGCAGCCAGGAGAGTCGAAGCGCCTTTGCCAGGTCGGAGCGTTCGCCGAACGTGGCAAAATGATGATCGCGGTGTCCCCCTTCGGGATTGAATCCACAACACTCCGCGATCGCTTCGAGCAACGTCGACTTCCCACTGCCGTTCTCGCCGACGAAAAAGGTTACATTACCGCGAAACTCAATGTCCATGCCATGCGAGAACGCCAGCACGTTGAAAGGAAACTTAGCCAGATCCATCTTCTCCGGCAGGCTCGTAATGTGACGAAGAAATGGCGCCGACGTGGCCGGCGTACTTGACTGCAATATTCGACTCCGTTTCATCGTGTTAAACTTGATCGAATTGTCTTCAAACACAAAGGCCCGAGTCATCGCGACCCAGGCCTTTTGTTTTTAGGTTTATAATTCTGAAACTATTGTCGAGTTCACGCTCCCAATCCAAACGCCTTGGTCGGATTGTCCCAAAGAATCTTCGTGCGCGAGGCTTTGGAGATTTTCTGGTTGCCGCTCATGTCGCCGACGGTCTTGTTGGGAAACTTGTCAATGGCGTCGCTGTGCGGGTAGTCGGTGGCGATCATCAAATAGTCGTCGCCGATGTGCTCGACGAATACCGGGGCGAGTTCTTCGCCGGCTTCGGTACTGACCCAGCAGTTGCGCTTGAAGTAGTAGCTCGGTTTTTCCTTGGTGATCTTGGCCGAGCCGTGGGACTCATGTTCCCAGTGTTCGTCCATTCTTTCCAACCAGAACGGCACCCAGCCGCAGCCCGCTTCCAAGTGCGCGACTTTGAGTTTGGGAAATTTTTCTAAAATGCCGTCGGCGCAGAAGTTCAAACAGGACAGCATTTGTTCGAGCGGATGGCAGGCGACGTGGCGGCCGAATTCGCTGTAACGATCGTTGCCGGCTTGCGGTAGAATTGTCCGCGCGCCTTCGTGCACGCAGATCGTCACGCCGAGTTCAGAGCAAACATCGTAAATTGGATAATAGTCCGGGCTGGAAAAAGTCCGGCCGCACATTTTGTTGGGCCGCCAGAAGATGCCGACGAGTCCCAACTTCTCGCGCGCGTATCTCACCTCCGCGGCCGCGAGCTTGGGATCCTGCAGCGGAATCAACATGACGCCATGCAAACGTTTGCGATCGTGATCGCAGTAGTCGGCGAGCCAGGTGTTATAGGCGCGGCAAATCGCCGCGCTCAACTCCGGATCGATGTCGTCGCGCCACATGATGTAAAGCCCGATGGTCGGAAACAGAACGGAGATATCGATGCCTTCGCGATCCATATCGCGCAGGTTGGAGGCCGGGTCGAACTTGTTGGCGTAGGCATCGGCAAAACATTCGCGCCAGCGCTGGGATGCAGAAAAAATATAACCGTAGTCTTCCGTGATCCGCCCCGGACGGATCGCCGAATCGGATACCGGTTTGCCGTCGACCTCGCGCACGGTCTGGTTCGGCCCGGCGAGACGCACGCGGCTTCTGAATTTTTCCGGTAGGTATCTCTGATATAAATCGCTAGGCTCTAAAATATGCCGGTCGGCGTCGATAACTTTAAATCCATCTTTCATGGCGAATCTCCTTTTTTTAGCGCGATGATACTTGCGAACTTCGAGCGCTCTCATTTACATAGATCAAACTGCGGCGCGCGGCAAGCACCGGCCTGGATGGTATTCCGCGTCCGTCGAATAGAAACCGTCAGTTGGTGTTCCAGCCACCGCCGAGAGCTTTATAAAGCACGACTAAATTAGCCGCCAGATTGGCTTCGCTCTGGGCCAAATCGCTTTCCGAAGCAAATAGCGTGCGCTCGGCATCGAGCACGTTTAGAAACGCGACCAAGCCTTGTTTGTAAAGATCGTTGGCCAGCCGCACGGCACTGCGGTTGGCGGCGGCGGCTTCAAGTAGCGCGCGATAGCGCGACTGTTCCTTACTGTATTTAACCAAGGCGCTTTCAACCTCGCCGAGCGCGGTGATGACCGACTTCTCGTAGAGACCGAAAGCTTGTTCTTGCTGGGCGTTACGAATTTCGATGTTGGCGCGAATTTTTCCGGCGTCGAAAATCGGCCAGGTAATCGTCGGACCGATGGACCAAAATCGGCTCGGCCCGGTGAACCAATCACTAGCGCTAATGCTTTGCAAACCGAACGCGCCGGTCAAGGAAAACTTCGGATAGAGATCGGCGGTGGCGGCGCCGACTTGCGCCGTGGCGGCGGCCAACTGCCGCTCGGCGCGGCGAATGTCGGGACGGCGCCGCAATAAATCCGCCGGCACGCCGACATGAGCTTCGGGCGGCAACGCGGGAATCGGCGCGTCCGCCGCCAACTCCTTCCAGAGCAAACCGGGCTGAGCGCCGAGCAGCAGGTCCAAGAGATAGACGGTTTGTTTGAGCGTTGCTTCGAGCAGTGGAATCTGCGCCTCGCTGCTCTGCGCTAACCCGTCCGCCTGAGCTACTTCCAGACCGTTGGCGAGTCCGGCCTCGAAGCGCACTTTGGTCAAGCGTGAAGTTTCTCGTTGGGCCCGCAAATTTTCTTGGGCGACGTTAAGACGACGCTGCAAACCGCGCAGATCGATGTAGCTCTTCGCCACCTCGCCGAGCAATGTCACTAACACGGCGCGCCGATCTTCTTGCGCGGCATCGAGGTTCGCCGCAGCCGCTTCGACGCGCCGACGCGTCGCGCCAAAGATGTCAATTTCCCAGCCGGCATCGAAACCGGTTTTGAACAGATCGTGTTCTAAATTATTTGGCGATGAGAACGACGAACCGCCGCTGCTTTGGCCGCCGGAAGAAAATGAATTCGCGCTGGTACGGCTGCGCGCGTAGGAACTGGTCGTGTTCACCGAAGGCCACCCGCCGGATTCGGTGACACCGAGCACGGCGCGCGCCTCGCGAATGCGCGCTTCAGCGACGAAGATATCCAAATTAGACTGCGCCGCCCGTTCGACCAGAGAATTTAAAATCGGATCGTTGAACTCCGTCCACCAGCGCGCCAACTCGGCCGGCTGGGCGTCGACACCGAAGTTCCACCCTTCCAACCACGCCGAAGGCATGGAGGATTTCGGCGCCTGACAGTCCGGTCCAACCGAACAACCGACACTGAACAGAAACATTCCGATGAGCAATCTGCGCATTTTTAATCTCAGCCAAGAGGGCGGGTTTAAAACCCGCCCCGGCAAAATTCTAATTTTTTTTTCGCCCTTTGCGCCCCGATCGCCCTGAGCACTGTCGAAGGGTGCGGTTAATCATCCGAATCATTCTTCCGAGTTAACTCTTCTGTTGCGCCGCGGCGCTCCGCGTTGAACGGAAAAACGACGTGCGGTCCAAAACCTTTTCTTGGAAGTCCTCCAGATAAAGATAGATCACCGGCGTGATGAACAGGGTGATGAATTGAGAAACAACCAGACCGCCGACGATCACCAAACCCAACGGCCGGCGCGACGCGCCGTCGGCGCCGAAGCCCAACGCAATTGGAATCGCGCCGAACACCGCGGCCAAGGTGGTCATGAGAATCGGCCGGAAGCGGTCCATGCTGGCGTCGTGGATCGCTTTTGCCGCCGCTTCGCCGTGGGCGACGCGCTGCAAGGCGAAGTCGACGATCAGGATGCCGTTCTTCTTGACGATGCCCATGAGCATGAACATGCCGATGAAGGCATAGAGCGACGCCTGCTCGCGAAAAAGAAAAAGCGTCGCCAGCCCGCCGACCAGAGCCGTCGGCAGCGTCGACAAAACAGTCAACGGATGGAGATAGCTCTCGTAAAGAATCGCCAGGATCACATACATGACGAACACCGCCAGCGCCATGAGCATAGTCAAATCGCGCACCGTGTCGCGGAAGGTAAGCGCCTCGCCTTGCAAGCTCGCGCGCAACGTCGACGGCACGACTTCGGCTGAGGCTTTGGCGATAAAATCGGTCGCATCGCCGATCTCCACGCCAGGCTTGAGGTTGAACGAGATCGTCATGCTGGTGAACTGATTGAGATGATTGACGGCCTGGGGGCCAAGAGAAAACTTCCAAGTCACCAGCGCGCTCAGCGGCACCAGCCGCTTGCCGTCGTCGGAGCGAATATAGAGCAGCGATAAATTATCCGGCGTCGAGCGCGCCGCGTCCGCCGCTTCGAGGATCACTTGATACTGATCGGCCGGCTTCTTGATCAAGTATAAATAATTCTGCGCGTAAGCGTTGCGGATCAGAGTTAGAATGCGCGTTTCGGAAACGCCGTAGCTCTTGGCCTGTTCGCGGCGCAGCTCGATATCGAGATTGGGCGTGTTGTTGTAATAATCTGACAAGACCGTGAGAAAACCGGAAAAATCGCGCAGCCTCGCCATTAGCTTTGCACCCGCTTCGTAAACCTGATCGGGGTTAACACCGGAGATGGAAAACGCGTACTGCCCTTGATTCTGATTGGTCGCGCCGGTGCTGATCTCAAGTACGGGGAATGCACGCAAGGGCGCGATGATTCCGGGAATCGATCCCAAGCTGCCCATTAATTTTGCCACTTCCTGTTGGATCGGCGCACGCCCCGCCGGCGGCTTGAGAAAGGTAAAAATAATTCCTTGGTTCGACGCAAGGAATTGGCTCAGACCGGTGACTTCGACGGTGGCGAGAACGTTGGGATTCTGTAGCAGCGCGGCATCGACTTGGTCCTGAATCGCGCGCATCTGCTCGGGCGAAGATCCTTCGCGAGCGATAAACACTCCAGTGATCACGCTGCTGTCGCCAGGCGACAAAAAGGCTTTCGGAATAATCAGAAAAAATCCCACCGTGCCCGCCAAGCAAGCGACCCAGATCAACGCCGAGACCCAGCGGTGGTCGAGAAACCAGGTGAGATATTTTCCATATGCGGTAAGGACGCGTTTTTCCACGCCGCCGATTTTTCGCTCCATCCAGCTGCGCTTGGTGGCCTCGCCGCGCGCTTTGAGCAAGCGCGCGCACATGAGCGGCGTCAGGGTCAGTGACACCAGACCGGAAGCGATGATGGCGACGACGATGGTGATGGCGAACTCGCGAAAGATTCGGCCGACGAGCCCCGGCATGAAGACTAACGGCAGGAACACCGCCGCCAGCGAGATCGTCATCGAGAGAATCGTGAAACTGATTTCCTTGGCGCTCTGGATGGTCGCGCTGAGCGCATCGGCGCCCTCTTCCATGCGGCGCACGGTGTTTTCCAAAAACACGATGGCATCGTCGACCAGAAAGCCGATCGCCAAAGTCAGCGCCATCAGCGATAAATTGTCCAAGCTGTAACCGAGCAGGTGCATCGCCACGAAAGTCAGCAGCAAGGAAATCGGCAGCGCCACCGCCGGAATCAACGTATCGGTGGCCCGGCCGAGAAAAAGAAAAATCACCAGCACCACGAGCACGAAGGCGATCGCCAGTGTCTCTTGCACGTCGTTGACCGAATTGACGATGCCGCGCGAGCGGTCGTAGAGCGGCGTGATGCGCACCGAGCCTGGCAGCTCGGCGCTAATCAGCGGCAACAGAGATCGAATGCTGTTGGCGACCTCGACGGCATTGGCGCCGGCTTGGCGATAAACCGCCAACACTACAGTCGCTGCCGGCACCGGATAGCCGCGCGCCCAAAAGCGCATGCTCAACCGTTCGTCCTGCACCGACTCGCGCACCTGAGCGACGTCGCGCAAGTAGATCGGCGCATCGTTCTTGCTGCCGATAATTAAATCGCTGTAGCCCTGGGCGCTGTCGAGCTGCCCTTGGGGCCGGAGCAGCGTCGTGCCGCTGGAGCCGTCGAACTGGCCCGCGCCGCTGTAACTCGTGCCGCTTTTAATCGCCGCCGCTAAATCGTCGATGGAAATATTGCGCGCCCACATCGCCGAGGGATCGGCTTTGATGCGGATCGCCGACTTGGTGCCGAACACCGAGACCCGCGAGACGCCCGCGAGAATACTGATGCGCTGGCCGATTTGCGTGCTGCCGTAATCGTACAACTGGCCGCGCGTCACCGAGTCGCTGGTGAGCGCGATGTACATGATCGGTTGGTCGTTAGGATTGGTTTTCGAAAATGTCGGCGGCGACGGCAGATCGACCGGCAGACTGCCCGTCGCCTGGGAAATCGCGGTCTGCACGTCGGTGGCCGCCGCATCGATGCTTTTGCTCAGCGCGAATTGGAGCGTCAAACTGGTGTGGCCTTGAGTGCTCTTTGAAGTCACCAGCTCCAGGCCATTGATCTGCATGAACTGACGTTCCAGCGGCGTCGCGATGTTGTTGGCCACCGTCTCTGGACTGGCGCCGAGATAATCCGCTTGAACCTGGATGACCGGATAATCCACCGCCGGCAAATCGTTCACCGGCAAGCGAAAATAACTGAGCACGCCGAACAGCATCACCGACAAGGTCAAGACCGTTGTCAGCACCGGACGGCGGATGAATGGCTCGGAGAAGTTCACGGCTTGGTGGCGGACTTCGACTGCGCGGGCGCGTTACCAGCGGTGCTAGGTTGAACCACACGGACCTTGCCGCCTGGCGTGATGCCGAGCTGGCCATTGACGACGATTTGTTCGCCGGCTTTGACACCGTCATCGATAACGACGGAGTCGCCCTGGCGCTGGCCGAGTTTGACCGGTCGTAACTCGGCGGAGGAATCGCTTTTGATCACGTAGACGAACGGACCCTGGGCCGCGGTTTGCGCCGCCCCGGCGGGGATTAAGACCGCATCGACATGAGTATCGAGTACCAAGCGAACTTTGGCGAAGCGCCCCGGCCAGAAACGGCGGTCGGCGTTAGTCAACGTCGCGCGCAGCCTCACCGAACCTGTGCCGTCTTGCACCGCGTTGTCGACAAAGGTGAGCTTACTCTCGCGCGCGTCGGCGCCGTCGTCTGGCAGGCGCACTTCGACGCGCAAACCGCGCTTGGCCATGTGGCGCTGCACCGCGGTCAAATCGTTTTCAGTCACGGTAAAATCGGCATAGACCGGATCGAGCCGTTGGATGACAAGCAGCGAAGCGCCATTGGCCGCAACCACATTGCCGACATCGACGGTGCGCTGGCCGGCCCGGCCGGCGATGGGCGAGCGAATCGTGCAATAGTCGAGATTTAAGCGCGCGTTCTCGACCGCGGCGCGGTTCTGTTTGATCAGCGCGTCGGCAGCCTGCACCGCGATCTTCTTGGTGTCGTAGTCCTGACGCGAAATCGCCCGCGGATCGCTGACGCTTTCTACCCGAGCAAACGAACTCTTCGCCAAACTCGACACCGCTTCGGCTTGCGCCAGATTAGCTTCCGCTTGTTGGAGCTGCGCTTGGTAGGGGCGCGGATCGATAGTGAAAAGCGGATCGCCAAGTTTAACGTCAGCGCCGTCGGTGAAATGAATTTGCGTGATGCGCCCGGAAACCTGGGGCTGAATCGATACGACTTCGCGGGCAACGATTTTGCCCACGGCGTCGATGTAGATCGGAACGTTTTGTGAGATCGCCGCGGCCACCGTGACCGGCGCCGGCGGCCGTTGAAACTCGACTGGAGGATCTTTACCGCAAGCCGAAAGAAATGTCGCGAAAACGACTACGGCGGCGAACCTCAGGTTCACCGCCGTTGAAAAATTAGGTTGACGTCATCGCACGTGGGAACTCCACGTCTACGCAACCATGCGTTGCTCTAGGACCGCCCCTTGGATTTTTTTCTGGTTCGCATTCCGCGCCCGTGCTTCCCACTCGCGCAGACCGCGGCGAATGTAGTTGGGCTCGAGGTTGAGCAAAGTGCAGAGCGAAACGAAGGAACAGAACCAATCTGCATCGTCGCTGAACAACCAGTCTTTGGCCTCGTCGAACAAGGTGCGGCGCTTGCCGCTGATGGCGAACAAGTTCTCTTGAAAGCAGCGGATGCCGTCTTCCAAAACCGCCAACAACAGCGTGCGCTCAGGCTCGAGCGGAATCTTGCGGCGAAAGTTCGCGGCGTAGTCCTCGCCCAGCAACGTGTCCGGCTGAAACAGCGAACCGATCCGGTCTTCCATTCCCGCCGTGCGCGGACCGGTGGTGTTTGTGTTTGTTTCTTTGAGTTCCATTTTACCCCTCCCCTATGGATAAAAAGACCAATCGTCTAGATTTACTAACCGCGAAAAAAAACCGATTAACTTGCCAACAACTGCAACGCCTTCGGACTATAGTAGCGCCGCACCGCTTCTTCCTTGAGCCCGACTCCCAACAACGCAAACCAGGTCGCTTGGGAAACCAAATCTTCCCGAGAAACTTTGTAGTCGACGGCCGGCGTCGGTGGCCGCAGGTGCAACATCAGCGAAAAGGCCACATGTTGGACAAACCAAACACCAAGTTCCCGGTGAATCGGCGTATCGTGCATTTCTCCGGCCGCCGCCGCCGCATGCAAACAAGCGGCGAATTTTTCCAGCCACGCTGCGGCAAGCTTCTTGTGCATCAGTCGAACCAACTCGCCATCGCCCAACAAGCTGCGCACCAAGAGCGAATTCAATGCCGCCCGATGGATGTCGCCAACTCGGCCCAAGACGTAATGCGATATCATAAAATGAACCATTACGACTAGTGTCGATGTCGACGCCTCGAATTCGAGAATCCGGCTCGCTTCCGCGAACGTCGGACCCTTGGAGCAAGCATCCAGCATCGCCGCATACAGCGACTCTTTACTCGGGAAATGCTTGTAGAGCAGCGCCTCGGACACCCCGGCAGCTTGGGCCAGCTCTTTGATAGTAACGCCGTCGAAGCCCTTTTCGGCGAAGATGTCCTGGACCGCTTCGACGATGGCTTCCTTGCGTGCTTCAGCGGTTAACCGCGGAACGTTTCCCATCAGGGTTAGTTAGTTAGCATTTACTCACCTTTCCTGTCAAGGAAATTTGTTTAAGATTTTATGAATTCGCAACAACCTGCATAAGCTACTAATATTAGTGAAATTTTTCGGAAGATTAATATTTATCTGTATGGTGACGTCGATATCACCGAAGCAGCTAGATATCACGAACCCAACCTAGAATAGGCTTTGGCCGCGGTCTTCGAGGTTAGTTAAGCAACCGCTCGACGAGTGCCCTTAGACAGCATAAAAATCCCGCCAACGTTGCTGGCACGCCACGGCGATGCGCAGGCGTTCCAAATGTTGCTCCATCTGCTTACTCCCCTGCTTGACCGGATGGGCGTTAAAAAAATTATTTACATCGGCTTCGATCTCAGCGCTGACCAACCCGACGATGCCTTCGCACATGCGTGGGATCGAATTATCGGGATACTGGCGCAGCATTTCTTGCCAATTATTTTTCATGAACGTCCAAGCCTGCTCGCGTCCCTGGCGGTTCAACAGCATCCCGCGCATCAAGTAAGGCGAATTCTGCGTGCGCACTTCGCCGTTGATCGTCAGAGCCAATGTCCGCTCGATCAACTGCGGCTCGCGAAAATTTCCCAGCGCGAATAGATAGCGCGTCTCCTCCTGCGGCGTTTTGGCGTTCTTGAATTTCGCGACAAACTTGTCGTAATCGGCGGCGTTGCCGGTGTACGCCACGATTGCTACCAGCGCGGGAATCAAATTGCGCTCGACCGCATCGCTATTCTTTTCGTAGGCGCTGAACAACGCGCGTGCCCGCTCATGAGTCGACTTGTCGTCGGCGACGGTCCCCAAAGCAGCGATCAAATCGCCGCGCAACTGACTGACCAGTTCGCTTTCACCGACACGCGCCGACCAACCGAGCCGATCGACTGCCGGCGCGAATAAAGACTGTAAGCGCTGCGCCAACTTGGCGCCCTGCTGTTCGTCAAGAATCCGCAATAGGTGATGACAGGAACCGATCACCGTACTCCAGACGTTGACATCGTCCTCGTCGCCCATCAGTTCGATCAACTCAAGGTAGTCCGTAAGTGAAGTGAGTCCGGCCAAGGTCGTCGCCCAAGCGTCGTTAATCAAACTAAATCTTTCCACCGCCGTGAGGATTTCACGCCGGCCCTGCTTTAACGCCGCAGCCAGCTCGCCGCTGTAGCGCACGCGGTAAAATCCGTGGGCTCCGGCGTTGACCACCGCCCACTCGATGTCATCGGCAAAACTGACGCGCTGCTCTTGGTCGGTCAGCAGCAGCGTCTGAGTCTTCACTCCCGACTTGGTCCCGACGCGCAAAAATATCGGCGCATGCCACTTGCGAGCCCCATCGCTGCCGTCCTGAATATAGCGAAAGATCCGTTGGCCGAGCTTTAGGCTCTTGCCCTCCTTCTCGACGCTGATCAGCGGATAGCCCGGCTGAAATATCCAGGTATGCATCAGAGCGCGAACCGGCTGCTTGGTCGAATCCTCCAGCGCATCCCACAGATCGGTGGTTTCGGCGTTGGCGTATTGATGGCGCTGGAGATACAGGCGAATGCCGTCGCGAAACGGTTCAGCGCCAAGATACTGCTCCAACATGCGCAATACCGACGCGCCTTTTTCATAAGTCAGCACATCGAACATGCCTGCCGCTTCTTCCGGCTTTTCCACCGGAAACTCGATGGGCCGGGTGCTCTTGAGTCCGTCCACTTGCATCGCCGCGGCGCGCGACACGGTAAAACTATCCCAACGGCGCCACTCCGGCTTCCAAGCATCCACCGCGAGCATTTCCATGAAGGTCGCGAAGGCTTCGTTCAGCCACAAGCCGTTCCACCACTGCATGGTCACCAGATCGCCGAACCACATATGGGCGTTCTCGTGGGAAACTACGTCGGCGACGCGTTCGAGTTCGGCGCGCGTAGCTTTTTCCGCATCTACCAACAAGGCGGTTTCGCGAAAGGTGATGGCGCCCAAGTTTTCCATGGCGCCGGAGGCGAAATCGGGGATCGCGATCAAGTCCAACTTATCGCCGGGATACGCGATACCGTAATAGTTGCTGAAATGTTCCAGCGAAGCTCGGCCAATGTCGACGGCGAAATTCGCCAAGCGTTTTTTGCCGGGCACCGCCCACACGCGCAGCGGCGCCTTGCCAACCAGCACCGGCGCGGTGGCTTCGAACTCGCCGACGATAAACGCGACTAAGTAAGTCGACATCTTCATAGTGTCGGCAAATACTACTTCCTTTTTACCATTGCCCAACCCCGTTTCGCGCACCACGCCGGCATTGGAGATCGCCGTGAGTTTTTCGTCGACCACCAGCGTCACTTGATAGACCGCTTTGATTGCCGGCTCATCCCAGCAGGGAAACGCCCGGCGCGCGTCGGTGGATTCGAACTGGGTCGATGCCAACGGTTTGTCTTGGCCGTCGGCGCCTTGATAAGTGCTGCGGTAGAAACCATGCAGCTTGTCGTTCAAGATGCCGGTGAATTGAATCTGCAATTCGCCGCTACCGATAGTGATTTCATTCGCGAAGACGAACCTCACCTGTTCGTTTTCTTTGTCGAAGCTGACGCTGGCGCTCTGCACATTACCGCTGGCGTCTTTGAACCTAACCGAATGAATTTCCAACTCGGCGGCGTTGACAACGATCTCACCCACCAGCTGATGAATTTTTAACCTTACCGTTTCCTCGCCACTAAATGTCCAGGTCGTCAGATCCGGCGTCAAGCGCAGCGCGTAGCGCTCAGGTGTCACGGTGGTCGGTAGTCGATGTGATTTTGCTTCGGCCATAACAACTTCCTCGCTCAAGATTAAATTACGCGAATCTCCACGGCGCCCGTTTAGCTCGAAGGCGTTAACCCAACTGCGGCGCCGCCGAGTGCGGCGGTCTTCAATTTCCACGGCTTGATCAAGAGCCCGGTCAGCAACACCGACAACGACAATGTCACGACCAGGCCCCACAGCACCGAGCCATAGCTCTGGGTCTGATCGTAAACATAGCCGGCGATCACCGGGCCGAGGGCGCTGCCCCACATATAGCAGAAGGTCATGTTACCGCGAATCGTGGCGAAGTGCTTGCGCCCGAAAAAATCGCCGCTGATCGCCCAGGTGACCGGGAAAGCAGCATCCAGAGCCGAATAAAAAATCGCGAACAGCCAAAGCGACAGCTGCGATTCGCCGACGATCAGAATCACGATGGCGCTCAGCGGCAAAGCCATCCACAGCGACAGCAGCTTCGGTTTGTTGACCCGGTCGGCGATCCAGCCGAGCAAAAAGTGAAACAGTAAATTGAGGAAAGCGAACACGCTCAACAACACCGCCGCCCGTTCCTGGCTGATGCCCTTCCAAACCATGATCGGAATGAAATGCACCATCAAAGTGCTTTGCGTGCCGACGCGCACCAACATGGAAAACGCCAGAGACCAGAAGGCCAATGTCTTGAGCGCGTCCCTGGCGGTCACGTCGTCGCCGATGGTCCGCGCGCTCGACAATGCTGCCGCAGCACCACCGGCGCGCGGGGCGATGTGAATGGCGCCAGCGCCGTCCGGTTCCATGCCGATGCTTTCCGGCGAGCGAACGACTTTGAGACTCAGCGGGATGCAGACGATCAAGAAAGCACAGCCGGCGATAAACGCGCCCCAACGCCAACCGAAACGAGTCACCACCGCCGCCAGCGCCGGCGTGATGAGCGTACCGCCGATGGTCACCGCCGAACCGACCACGGTCATCGCCCGCGCCCGTTTTCTGATGAACCAATTGTTGGCGATCACCATCGGGGTTTGAATAAAGCCGGCGGAATAAGCCAGGGAGATCAAGCCGAGATAGACGATCAAAAATGCGCCGTAGCCATTGACCCACGAGAGCGCGATGTAGCCGATGCCCGCCAGCGACGCCGCGGCGATCATCAACGGCCGCGGGCCGAAACGGTCGACCAGGTAACCGATCAGCGGCGCCTCGATGGCACCCTCGGCGCGGGCCAACGAGAACGCCAGCGAAGTTTGCGCCCGGTTGAGCCCCAGATCGTGGCTCACGGGCAAAAAGAAAACCGTAAAGCCGTAGCCATGGAGCCCGCCGCCGATCACCCGCATCGCCGAGACCAAACCCACCATGATCCAACCGGCATAGAGGTTGGCAAAACTGTTTCTTAAATTGCGAATCACGTTCAGGAAGAGTTTCGGTAAGCGAACCGGCGCAGATCTCCGATTCCTTTTTACGTTCTTTGCGTGCGTTGCGGTTAGTGTTCCGAGTCCGAATTCTGCATGGCCAGCCAGTCCCGCTGACGAGGCGACACCATCTCGCCGATGACGCCGCGGCTTGCGGGGCTCGCCAGAAACAAAACCACGTCAGCCATGAAATCCGCCGGATGGATTCGTCCCGACTCTACCGCGTCTTTGATATACTCCGCGCTTTTGCCGCGCCGCCACATCGCCGTATCGGTACCGCCCGGCTCGATGGCGTTGATCGTCACGTCAGTTTTCAGTTGCCGCAACTCAGCGGCAAAAGTTTTAGTGAACGATTCCAAACCGCCTTTGGCCGCCGAGTAAGCGGAATTGGTGGCATTGCCTTGAGCATGGCCCGACGACACGTTGATGATCCGGCCATAGCCGCGATCCATCATGCCGCGCGCCACGGCTTGGGTGCAGAGAAACATGCCTTTCAAATTGACGTCGATCACCAGATCCCAAATATCTTCCGGCATCTCCAACACCGGATGTTTGATCATGACACCGGCGCCGTTGAAGAGGATATCGATTTTGCCGTCTGCACCGATGATCTGTTCAACCACGCGATCGACTTGCTTGCGATCCCTGACATCGAGCTGCGCCATGTCGGCCGCCAGACCGCGGCCACGCAAATCCGCCGCTGTCCGATGAAGCGCGTTTTCATCCCGCGACGCGAGCCAGACTTTGGCGCCGGCACACCCCAACGTTCGCGCCATCGCCTGGCCGATGCCGGTCGCGCCACCGGTGATGAATGCCACTTGTCCAGCTAAAATTAAATTTTGAGAAGCCAAGTCGACATCCCTCGCCACCGCCAAACGATCTGGATCATAAGGAGAGAGAAGAGGTTTGGCAACCGAAGGGCAAGAGAATGGCGAAATTTACGAGGCGCTAACAAGCGCCGTCGGCATCGGCAGAGTAAACCAGAAGCGGCTGCCTTGGCCAAGTTCGCTGTCGACACCGAGTTCACCGCCCATCAATTCGACCAACTGATGGGCGATGGTGAGACCGAGGCCGGTGCCGCCGTAGCGGCGCGCGCTGGAACCGTCGGCCTGAACGAAGCGCTCGAAAATCAGCTTTTGTTTTTCCGCCGCGATGCCGATACGAGTATCGCGAATCGTAAGACGCAGCTCACCGCCGTAAACTGGCGCCAGCGCTTCGCCGAAGGGAATGCAGCGCGCGGTGCTGCCTTCGGCGCCGACTTCAACGACGATCTCGCCCCGCGCCGTGAACTTGAGCGCATTGCCCAGCAGCTGGCTGAGAACTTGTTCGAGCCGTTTGCGATCGCCGTTGACACGATCCGGCACACCGGCGCCGATGGCCAATTCAAAACCTAAACCTTTTTGCTCCGCCTGCTGGCGAAATGGCTCCACGCAAGCCCGCAAGCTCGCGCCCAGATCGAAGACCGATCGGGTCACTGTAGCGCGGCCGGCATCAAGTTCGGACATGGTAAGAATTTCGTCGATGACCAGCATCAATGATTCCGCGCACGAAAGAATCGTCCTGGCGCTGTCCCGTTGATCGTCGCTGAGTTCGCTGTCCAACAAAAGTTCCGCCATGCCGATGACACCGTTGACCGGTGTGCGAATCTCGTGGCTCATGTTGGCGAGAAATTCAGACTTAGCGGTGTTGGCAGCCTCGGCTTGCAGCTTCGCTTCGAACAGCGCCAGCTCGGCGCGCTTGCGCGCGCTCAGATCGACGCCGTAGCCGCGCACGCTCGCCATCCCAGCCACCGGCACCAACTTCCATTCGAAACAGTGCTCGCCCAGATTCACTTCGATAGCGCCGATTTCGTTCTGTGTCTGCAAACAACGGCGCGTGAGTCTTTCGAGGTGTTCCGGCAACACCGCCGCCCGCGCGTCGGCGCCGAAACCAAAACGTTCCAGCAACGCCATCATCGCCGGATTGGCATGGAGCAGATGGGCGTCTTCGTTGAGCTCGACGATGGCGACCGGACTGTCCTCGGCGACGGACGCCAGACTGCGCAAATCCGTTTCCGCGGCGAGCTGGCGCGCGATATCGGTGAAAGCCAAGAGCGCACCGGCACCGCCGGCCACCGCAAACCGCGTACAACGATACTCCACCGGCTTCATCACGTCGCCGCGGCAACGCAGCCACATGCGCCCCGCCGGCGCGCTCGTTTCACCGGCGAGAATGCGCGCGAGAGGGCAATTGGCCGGCACAGCGCTCAGATCTTCCAAATAGCAATTCAATAGTTCGTGCGCGGACTGACCCATCAAGGCGGCGGACGGCCATCCGAGAAACAGCTCGGCTTGGGGATTGACGATCATGATATTGCCAGTGCTATCGGTGAGAATTGCGCAGGACGGCAGCGCGGCGAGCAGCAGTTCGACCCGATCGCGATCCGCAACGTCGCGCTCGTGGCGAGGACTCACGGGCGAGGAAAACTCGCTGACGTTCATGCCGACATACCTGGCACCGTGCGGAGAAATGCCATCGGATCGATGCCCTCTTTAAGCGGATCGCGGATCGCAACAACACGTCGTTCCACCGCGTCCCCAGCGGCCTCGCCCAAGCCGATGATCGGACCGTTGGACTGCATCAGACCGCTGCGCGACATGATCAGCCGCACCGTCGGTTTTAGCGCCGAGGATCGATTGGCCGCGACCACCAAGCCCCACTCGCCGGTGTTTAACTCGACGACGCTGCCAACCGGATAAACGCCCAAGCTGCGAATCACTCTTTCGACCAGATCGCGATCGACGGTGCCGCCATTGGCCTGCAGATAGAGCTGGCGCAGTACTTCCGTGGGCTGGAGCTGTGCCCGATTGCGCCCCGACAACATGTCGTCGTAGCTGTCGGTGAGCGCCACCAGTTGGGTATAAACCGTCAAGTCGGTTTCGCCGGCTGGATATCCCGAACCGTCGATCCGTTCGTGGTGATCGACAATGATGCGCTGGGCCGCGGCGGGAATATCCTTGGACCCGGCCAACAGCGCGGCGCCAAGGATCGGATGCTGCGTTAGAAGATTGGTCTCGGTTTCGGTCAAATTATTTTCCTTGCGCAGCAACGAACGGGGCAAACGAGTTTCACCGAGATCATGGAGCAAGGCGGCCGTTCCCAGCGCCGCGAAATCGTCTCCCAGCTTCTCGACCGTCGCCACCACCAACGACAGTACGCAAACGTTGACCGCGTGAGTAAATAAATCGTTCTGCAAGCGGCGCATCTGCATCAGCAACAGATTCGCCTCCGGCGAGCGCATAATGCTATCGCGCAGACTCGTCACCACCCGCCCGGCAACTTCCCCGTCGATGGCCGTACCGCGGCCGGCACCGTCAAAGATCGATTGCGCCAAGGTCAACGCTTCGTCGTGAATCGTGCGCGCCTGTTCGAGCTCCCGCACCATCGGCTGAAATGCCAACTCGGCGGGCGAGGGCGGCCGTTGGGCCGCCGCGGATTTTACCTCGACGGCTGGTTCTTCGGCCGGACGATTGGTAATTTCGCCGTCAGATTTTTGACCATCGACAACATCGACGCCGCGCGCGATATCGATCACCACTTCGCGGATACCATGCTTTCTCATCTGGTCGATTTCTTCGTCGCGCTGAATCAGCTTGCGATGAAACAAAAACGGCGTCTGCAACCAAGAACGGTCCAAGCCGACGACGTACATCCCAGGCCGCAGATCGGCGAGCGCCACACGTTTATTTGTCGTCGATTCTTCTTCCCGGCTCATAGTGTCCTGCCTGCTGAAAGTTTACCGCGCCTTCCTCGGCGCGAGCGCACGCTGGCGCGTATAAGCAGGCTATCGGCAAATAGAACCGGAAATTAAATGCTGGGATTGCGGCTTGCGGGGAATGCCGTCAGATTTCTGGTAGGGGCGGACCTGCGTGTCCGCTCTCGTCGCGAACAACAGCCTGTGACGCGACAACCAGAGTCGGAACCGGCGCCTTTCAATTCTCCAATAAAGGCTTCAACCGTTGAATCATTTCCTGGGACGGCACGCCGGCTTCTTTGATCAACGCGTCAAGCTCTTCACCGCTCGCAGGGGTCACATCGAGACCTTTCTTCTTGGCGTCGGCGAGCAACTCGGGATCGGCCATCATTTTGGTGAATCCATCGCGCAGCGTCTTCAAGCGATCCGCCGGCATGCCCGGCGGGCCGAACAGCGGCCGGCCCATGTCGTCGGGAATGAGCAGAATTTTCGCCAAGCGGCGATAAATCTCGTTGCTCTTATTTTTGTCCATCAACTCCCAGAGCGTCGGCACGCTCGCCATGCGCGCATCGCGCTTGGCGCCGCCCTGAACCAGCACCCGCGCAAACCCCGTCTTGGCCCATGTGCGCCCAGGCTCGCTGCCGAAAAAAGCTTGCACCGTGCCGCTGAAACAATGAACTTCGCCTTTCTCAATCGCGAGATTCACATCGGACGCGCCCGGATAACCAGGCACGAGCATCAGCTTCAGCCCAAAGGTATCTTGCAACAGGCGCGGAAAATAATACGCCGCGCTGCCGATGCCGGTGGAACCGCAGCGCGGCGTCTCCGTCACCGTGCGCAGGTCTTCTAAAGTTTTAATGCCGATGTCGGCGCGCATGTAGAAAATCCTATCGGTCTTCTCCGGCGAGCCGATGTAACTGAACTTGAACCAATCGTATTGCACTTCTTTCTTCCCGGTCACCTGCTCGATATACATCGCCGGACTGACCACGCCGAGCGTCAAGCCATCGGGCTTCGCCACGCCGTAAACATAATTCGCCGCAATCATCGACCCGCCGCCGGTCATGTTCTGCACGACGAACGAAGGATTACCGGAAATGAACCGGCTCAAGTGGCTAGCGATCACCCGCGCCCAAACGTCAAACGCCCCGCCGGCCGCAAAGCCGACGCGGATCTGCACGGTCTTACCTTGGTAGAAAGGCGTCTGGGCCGACACTGGCGACACCGCGATCGCACTAAGAAGTAAAACCAACCAAACCTTTTTCATGCAAATTCTCCCCGTTCTTCCGACCCACAACGGTTAACAGAGTTTGCTCGCGATTTCACCCAAAACTGCGCCGTCACCCGTAACGAAGTCCCACTATCCACCAAACCGGTTTGTGAATAGCTGACATATCTGTCGGCGCGGCGACCGGGTAGTCGTCTACCCGGTGAGTAATCGTTGGAGAATGGAGCGACCTGAAGGAAGGATCTAACGATATCGCGACCTGGTGCGAAACTTGCTGGCGTAGTCAAGCAAACTATGTCTGTGTTAACCGGAGTCGATCGACGATGAAGCCCAAAGCACCCGCTCATTATCAAAATATCTTACGCGCCATCGGCCAGGGGTTAGAAACCCTGGAGGCAATCTCATTCGACCTGGAAGTCTCGGATAATCACTATGAGGTGCGCGGCGAATGTAAAAAACCGGTAGCGGCGATGGTGCCCAAGGCGAGCCTTAAAAATCATTTCTCAAACTGGTCTTCGATGCCACCAAGAAAAAACTGGCGGGAAGCGAGCGATCGAAGTCTTTCGGCTTCAGCGGTCTGCGCTTTAGCGCCTCCGACATCGAACTTCTCGAGCGCAAAGGCAACAGACTCCGGAGCAATTTCGATACCAGCGAGCCCGACCCACATCGGCTGTCACAAATTCTTCGAACTGTGGGCGCCTATCTCGATCAGGACGGATGCGCTTTGATGAAAATTTCCTGGGCCAACGGCTTCCTAAAGCTCTGGTATCTAAACCGCCAAGGCGTCGAAGCCAAAGACATCTTGTCCCCTGTGGCGTTATACGATTGGTGGGTGCATCAGTACAAACACCGCCGGCCCATGCGTCTGTTGAAACGAACCGGTAACGACTGACGGATCGGCACTAGGATTTTGCCCCGAATCGAACAAAGACAAAAGCAATTCCGATTCGCTAATCCAACTGCGCCCACTCGCTAAACTCTTCCAGACCCAACTGCTTCAACGTATCCATGAACGGTCGGCCGGTTTTTTCGTGGCGGCCGGAGAGTTGGTAATATTCGCGGACCATTTCCGGGAGCCACTTAGCGATGGTGAAGCCTTTGTACTTGCCGTCGGGCACCGGATCGAGAAATCTTTGGCCGACCTGTTGCCAATCGTGATCGGCGATCCAACCGCGTTGGGTGGCGAAGAGACTCTGCAAGATCGCGCTGCGATGCCCCGCCAACATCGCTTCGTCGAGATCGAAATTCCAACCCGTAGTCGCGTTGAACGAATCGACGACGCTTTTCAGCCCGTCCGGCTTCATATGCATCTGGGCGAACCAGCAGCCGCCCATGAGGCCGACGAATTGGCGATACTGCTCGCCGAGCACGTTGGACTGGGGCCAGCCTTTGGGATCGTCGCGGTCGAGCGGTCCCCACTTTTCTCGGTAGCGTAAGTCCGGCGGCGGATTCACCGTGCCGCCGCCTTGCGGCTTCATGCCGCCGCTGGCGACGATCTCGCGCAACATGTTGGAGAAATGCGGCCGCCAATCATGCATCGCCGGCACGCCGCGTTTGGTGTGCACGACCCAGTTGACCGCCTCACCGCCGATCGCTTCGGCGACTTCCAACGGCCCGTCGGCGATCAGATTGCCCCACTTGCCCTGGCGCCGCGCGGTCATCTCCAATAATTTATCGATGACCTCGACGTTACCCCATTCCAGACGCAGCCCGTCGCAGCTGTCGGCGTTGAGCAATCCTTTTTGATAGGCTTCGAACAGCACACCGGCGCCGAAAGAGAAATGGCCGCACTCAATGCCGAGATCGTTGATGCGCTCGGCTAAATAAAGCGTGGCGTTGCCTTTGACGCCGAGATTCCAAAAAGTATCGAGCCACTCGGCGCCGGCGTTGAAGTGGCCGAGCTTGCCTTTGAACTCGCCTTCGCCGATCTCGACGTCCCAAGGACAAAGGCGCGCGCATTGGAAGCAGGGCCGCTGGGTGACGCGGTTCTGATCGAAGCCGCGATTGTGATCGGCGATCAGCGTGCTCTGCATGTTATTGTTGGGCAGCGCTTCGAGATGGCGCGCATGGCCGACGGTGTAGCGGTCGGCGAGCGAATACTGTTGCAGCGTTTTGCGCCAGCGCAGTCCAGCTTCGATCAACGCTGCTTTGTCGTAGAGCGGCGGACGCTTGGTACCGTGGACGACGATAGCTTTGAGCATCTTCGAGCCGAAGATCGCGCCGCCGCTGTGCGACGCCGAATGGTTGAAGTCGTTGCATAGCATCGCCGCATTGACTAAATGCTCACCCGCCGGACCGATGCCCATCACCCGCGCGTCCTTGATGCCGACCTCGGCACGCAGCAACTCTTCGGTATCGCGCGAGCCCTTGCCCCAAAACTTGCTCGCGTCGCGCAACTCCGGCTTACCGTCGTTGATGAAAAGATATTGCGGCTTCTTCGCCGCGCCTTGGAGAATGATACCGTCATAACCCGACTGCTTGAGATAGGTCGCCCAATAACCGCTCGCCGCGCCCCGGCCCAAAGAATTTTTCGTCATCGGGCTCAAGAACACCGCGCAAACTTTCGTGCCGCCGGGCGTGAGGCCGGTGCCGGTCAACGGCCCGGTGAACATCACCATCTTCGCCGCCGCGTCATAGGGCTTCACGTCAAGCGCCTGCTCACGCATGAGCATATAAAGCGCCAGCGCCTGGCCGCCGATGAATTTTTTTAAGATCGGCTCTTCCGGCAGGTTCTCGTCCGTGAGTGAACCCGTCGTCATGTCGACGCGCAACATCTTGCCCATGTAGCCGCCGGGAAGGCGGGTCGTACGGGTAGCTGGAAACAAGTCAGACGGCGTCGCCATAACAGACCTCATCAGATTGCATAATCGGGTTGGAGTAATGGAGTACGGGAGTGGTGGAGTATTGGGTTTCGGATCGGCCCATTACTCTGTTACTCCAATACTCCATCACTCCAGTCTTCACATCCGGAACGCTTCCTTGACGAACAGACTTTCCAGCGGCAACTCTTTCTTCACCAATCCCTGCTCGATCTGATACCGATTGAGCGCTTGGATGGTTGTCTTGTCGCCCTGCGTCAACACTCCCGCGTAAGGATCGTAACCCAACAGATCGCGCTCTTTGGCGTAGCCTTCGGCTTCTCCCGGTTTCATGTAATTCACCGCTTGGCGATTGGCCTCGCGGAAAGCTTCGATCAGTTTCGCCGAGAGCTCGGGATATTTTTCCACCGTTTCTTCTTTTACCGTCATGATGTGAATGATCGGATAGATCTGCGTGCGCTTCACGTAACTAAGAATCTCGTCGGTATCTTCGAACAGCGGCTTGACGCCGGGAAACTGTCCCATAACGCCAGGCAACGTGCCGCCGCCGAACAAACCGGTGTAACCCGAATCGCCGGCGACCAACGCGGCGCCGAGTTTGCCTTCGCTCAGTAGCCGCGACAAATGCGGCTTTTCCTGGCCGAAGGGCGGCGGCGGATCGAGGCGCTCGACTTTCACTGGCAACTCGTTGCCGATATAAACTTCCTGACCGGAGACAAACCAACTAACGTCAGTCGTTTTGATGCCATGCTCGTCGAGCAAATAGCCGCGCGCCCAGGAGACCGCCGTGGCGCCGTAACGAAACGCGCCGATCTGCTTGCCCTTGAGATCGCTCGGATGATTCACCTTACCGGCGCAGTGAAAAATATTTCGCTGCCGCGGCCCGCGCTGAAAGAAAACCGGCAACGCCAAAAAGCGTTTGCCCTTCTCCTTGGCGCGCATGAGCGTCGCCGTCGACATCTCGGCGACATCGAACTCGCCTTGAACGAAACGATAATGCATCTCCCCCGGCGTGTACTTGTCGCCGACGTACTCGAAGTCGTAACCGTCCAGCGCAATCGATCCGTCGATCAACGCGCGATTGCGCGGATTGGGATTGGTCGCAAAAGTAATTTTAGGTTTAGCAGCCATATGTTTCTCCTCAGAATATTTCCCTCATGATGTAGGGGCAGGCCCCCGTGCCTACCCTCCGGATGGGCAACCACGGGGGGTTGCCCCTACACCTGCAAATACAATTCGCCTCACGCCGCCAAATGTTTGCGCAAAAACGCCAAGCCGCGCGACCACGACTCGCGATCGGATTTTTCCACATAGCGATCCGGATGATGCGGGTCCATGAACGAATGGCCGGTGTCGTGGTAAACGTAGAAGTCATGCGCCTTGCCATGCTGGCTGAGCTCGGCGTCCATCTTGGCCATGTCGTCCAGCGTCGGATTCTGATCGGTGGCGCCGAAGTGGCCTTGGATCGGACAGGAAATCTGCGCCGTGCGCTCGAACGGCGTCGGCCCGTCGCCCCATTGGCGAAAACAGCTGCCGCCGTACCAAGTGATCGCCGCTTTGAAATCCCTACTCGCACCCGCCATCAGATAAGCCACCCGTCCGCCCATGCAGAAGCCGAGTATCGCCACACGTTTACTGTCCACCAGTTTGTTCCCGCGCAAATGCGTCATCGTCGCGTTGATGTCGTCGATGATGTTCGCATCCTTGGCCCGGCCGCGCCGCGTCGGCCCATCGTCTTTACAATCCGGCCCATCGCGATGATAGAGATCCGGACAGATCGCAAAATAGCCGTCGCGCGCGAAACGCTCGGTCATCTCCTCCATGAACTTGTCGACGCCATACTGATGCTGAATCACCACCACCGCCGGCAACGGCTCGTTGCCATCGGGCTGGGCGGAAAACAAATTCATCGAACTGCCGTCGACGCTGATCTGCTCACGAATCGTCTTCACATTTCACCTCGTGAAATAATTCTCCCCGTTTGTATCCGCACCGCTAGCCCATCGTCAAACGGCAAATGAAAGTAGAAATATTTTTTGCGCCCTTTACGGCAACACTCCGAATCCGAAACTCTGTGATCTCTGTGTCCTCTGTGGTGAATTCATCTCTTCTTCCGCGGCGCTATTGCATTGTCTAATCCTTCCCCAACGACACCGCAAAAATCCCGCCCACCACCAGCGCCGCACCCGCCAGCTTTCTCGCCGTCACGTTCTCGATCTGACGCGCTATGAACGGCGTCAAGATCGACACGAACACCGTGTAACTGTTCACCAACGGCGCGACGATTGACACCCGCTCCATGCTGTAAGCGACGTACATGAACAGAAACGAGCCGCCAGTAAAAACTCCCGAAGCGATGAACCAGCGCGCTACCGGCAGCGGCGGCAGGATGAATTTCTCGCGCTGAAAAAAACGGTTGATGACGAAGATCTCAACGGTGGAAACCGCGGCGGCGATCGCCGCCGCAAGCATCGGCTGTCCGCCGCCGCCGCCCAAGCCCCAACGCACGGCGATGTCTTTGAATGAAAAGAGCAGCGCGCATAGAAAAGGAAATATCAGCTCGCTCTTCTTGTACGAAGTCGCCTCGCCGCCCCACGACACGATCACCAAGCCGCCGACGGTGAGCAAGACGCCGAACAACACCAGCGGCGCCGGCCGTTCACCGAGGATCACAATCGCCAGCAGGGTCGAAAACATCGGCGTGGTGTTGACGATGGTCGAAGTCACCGAACTGCCGAGATTGCGGATGCCGCGAAAGCTCAACACCCGGGTCACGCCGGGAACGAACAAACCGATGGCGACGTAGATCAAATTGTCGGCCACCCACAAGCGAGCCGGCGATTCAAAGATCAGATGGGCTGCCAAAAGAAACAGCGCGTTGGCGGCGATGGTGATCCACGCGCCCCAGGCCGTCGCGGCGACATGATAACCGCGCTGGGCCAACAGACTGGCGATGGCGAAACAAATCGAGGTCAGTAAACCAAATGAGATCGGCGACACAGCGGGCAGCGAGTTCCCTTCACAAATATTTTCGTCTACAGTGGCTTATAGCTGAAATCACCACCAACTGCATTCATGGCCGCTAAAAATTTTGCGCCGCTGCGCCGAAAGCTGCTGCACTGGTACGACCGCAACAAACGCGACTTGCCCTGGCGCCACACCAAAGATCCCTACGCGATCTGGCTCTCCGAGACGATGCTACAGCAAACCCAGGTGAAAACCGTCCTACGCTATTACGAAATGTTTTTGCGGACGTTTCCAAATGTCGAGAAGCTCGACCGTGCACGGTTGGAAAAAGTCCTGCGCGCTTGGTCCGGCGTGGGCTACTACCGGCGCGCCGAAAATCTAAAAAAAGCCGCGCGCCAAATCGTCCGCGATCACGCCGGCCAGTTGCCCCAAGAGTTCACGAGTCTGCGCCGGCTCGCCGGTGTCGGCGATTATACCGCTGGCGCGATCATGAGTATTGCCTTCGGCCAACGCTATCCGGCCGTCGACGGCAACGTCCGGCGTGTCCTCAGCCGCGTCCTGGCGATTGGCAACGAAATAGAAATGCAAACTAACGCGCGCCAACTGGTTTCGTCCTCACGTCCCGGCGATTTCAATCAAGCGTTGATCGAACTCGGCGCGACACTCTGTAGTCCGACCGCGCCGCAATGCGCGCGCTGCCCGCTGCGAACCGAATGCGCCGCGATGAATTGCCCTAGCGATAAGAATAACTCTCTCGGCCGCCGCCGAATCGCATTCAAAGCCGTGCATTGGCCCCTCGCCATCGTCCGCCAGAACGGCAAAGTTTTACTGCGTCGGCGGGCCGGCGACGGTCTGATGGCGCGGCTGTGGGAACTACCCGGTGGAGAGACGGACGGAGCGAAACAGCCGCTAAATTTTCTGCGCCAAGAGTTGCGCGAGCTAGCGCCGGCCGTGAGACTGCGCAAAGCCATCGGCGAGATTCGCCACAGCATCACCCACCGGCGCATTCGCGCGCCGATTTATTTGTTCGATTATCCGGCCAACAGCAAGCTTCGTTTACCGAGCAAACGGTGGCACTGGATTGACGTGGAAAAGATTCACGGCCAAGCGATCTCGTCAATGACGGCAAAAGCAATTAGATTACTGAACCCACATGAAAAAAGTTTTCTTTAGCAGCGTTTTAATCACGTTGCTGGCGGCCGGCGGATTTTATTTCTACGCCACGTTGCCGGACGTCAACGCGCTCAAGCAGAAAAACCCCAAGAGCACGGCGCTGATGGAGCTGCGCGATGAAGAATATAAAAAGAAAAAAATTGCCGGTACACGCCAACAGAACTGGGTCGGCTACGGTGCCATTTCGGATCACCTAAAAAAAGCCGTCTTGGTCAGTGAGGACGCGGCATTCTTCAGTCACAAAGGCGTCGACATGAACGAGCTCAAGGCCGCCCTCAAGAAGGACTGGGAAACCATGAGCTTCAATCGCGGCGGCAGCACCATCACCATGCAGCTGGCGAAAAATCTATACTTAAATCCGAGTAAAAACCCGCTGCGCAAGTTGAAAGAGATCGTCATCGCGCACCAGCTCGAACAAGCGTTGAGCAAGCGGCGGATTTTCGAAATCTATCTGAACGTCGTCGAATGGGGACGCAACATTTACGGCATCGAATCCGCCGCGCGCCATTATTTCGCCAAGTCCGCCGCCGCCCTCGATCCCCTCGAAGCCGCCACCTTGGCGGCGCTACTGCCGAGCCCGCGCAATTCCAAGGAGCGTGGCGTATTGAATCGGCGCAACGGCATTCTCGGCCGGCTAAACAGCGTCGGTTACTTGAGCAACAAAGAACTGCAACGCGCCCGCCAAACGCCGCTCTATCAAAAGGTCGAACAAGCGCCGAAAATCGTCCCCGTCGACGAAGAGCCAAGCGATTCGAAAAATTAAATCTTGCTGTCGTGGCAACGTCAATATGTCATGTTAACAGCAACGCGATTATGTCAGGGTAGTGCGTTGGGTTGAGGTCGTAAGTTAGAAACCTGGCCATAGCGGAACCCCACCTTGTTGGAGTTGGTTCGATATAGGCCAAGTGTGTGCGT
>SHYW01000066.1 GCA_009692615.1 Deltaproteobacteria bacterium
ATCGGCTGGCCGCGCACCAAGCAGTTTTTTCTGCCGGGTGATTTCTCCTGGCCCGATAAGGCCAATCTCGATATCGAGAAGCGCTATCTGCGCGAAAGCACCGAGATGGGGATATTCCCCAAGGAAGCGGCCAAATTTATCGATGTGATATTTATTCCCTAGCGCGTAGCGCGCACGGCTCCAAGGGTTGGCCCGCGGCGGTGGCTCGGTGAAAGGAAAATGGTATGGCAAATTTATTGATCGACGCCGACGGCCATGTGCTGGAGTATGACGAGCTGGCCGAATATATCGAAGAGCCGTACCGCAGCCAGGCGACGACGCGGACGGTGCTGCGGCCGTTTCCGTCGCTCGACTTTCACCATCTCGGACTCAAGCCGACCAATCCCAAAGCGTTCGGCGGGCGCGGCAAAGTCGGGCCTAAGGAATGGGTCGAGTTTATCGAGCTGGCGGAGTTTCGCTACGCCGTGCTCTATCCGACCAACGGCCTGGCCTTCGGCAATATCAGCAATCCCGACTGGGCGATCGTCGTCGCGCGGGCGTATAACAATTGGCTGCACGATCGCTACATGAAGGCCAGCCCCAAGCTCAAAGGAATGGCGTTGATCCCGATGCAAGATGTCAGCGAAGCGGTGAGCGAGCTGCGCCGCGCCGTCACCGAGTTGGGCATGGTTGGCGCCATGCTACCGTCGCGTGGCTTGCCCTTCGATCTCGGCCATCGCTATTACTGGCCGGTCTACGCCGAGGCGGAAAAGCTTGGCTGCGCCCTCGGCGTCCATGGCGGCGCCCATCATAGTCTCGGCCTCGATAGCTTCGAGTCCTTCGTGCCGATCCACGGCCTCGGCCATCCGTTTCAATTGCTGATCGCGTTCACCGGCATGGTTTACCACGGCATGTTCGATCAGTTTCCCAAGCTGCGTGTCGGCTTCATGGAAGGCGGCTCGGCCTGGGCGACGTTTTGGGCCGATCGTTTGGATCGGTCGCATCACTACTTTGCCGAATTCAATCCGCGCGGCGCCTATAAGGGACCGGCCGAGGATAGACGGCCGAGCGACTACATCAAGCGCGAGCAGATCTTTATCGGTTGCGAAGGCAGCGAGGAAGGCTTGGCGTATCATGTCGAGCGCGCCGGCAAGCAGCATTTTCTTTTCGCCAGCGACTTCCCGCATGAGATCGGCGCCGAAGATGTCAAACATGAGATCGAAGAAGTGGCAGAGTGCGCCGGCCTGTCCGATGATGCGAAAGCCGGCATCCTCGGCGAGAATGCCCGGCGGTTTTATCGGTTGGGAGAGTGAAGAAGGCAGTAGGCAATAGCCATTAGGCGAGTAGAGGATTCAGGTTCCGTCCGCAGAAGTTTGGCTTAAATAGCCGTGTCCCAACGATTTGAACCAAGGAGCGCAGCGACTCATATGCCCTACGCACAAGCAGGCGATGTTAAGTTACACTATGAATCTTTCGGCAGCGGCGTGCCGTTCGTTTTCGTCTCGGGCACCGGCTGGCCGGGGGCGCCGTGGAAGCTGAAGCAGGTGGCGGCGCTGGCCGACCGCTACCGGGTGATCGTTTACGATCATCGCGGCGTCGGTAAGTCTGACGCGCCCAAGGGGCCGTACTCGACGCGCCAGTTCGCTCAAGACGCGATCCATTTATTCGACGCTATCGGCGTCACCGAACCGGCGCATATCATCGGCCACTCCATGGGCGGACGGGTGTGCCAGTGGATGGCGATCGATCATCCAGCGCGGGTGCGCAGCATGATTCAAGCGGCCTCTGGTTCGGGCTCCATGGGCCTGCCCGACTATCCGCGCGGCTTGACGGTCAACGCCACCGAGAGTTTGATCACGCGCGGTTACAAGGAACATATGTGGCACCATTTTCAGAGCAAGTTCTTTTTTCCCGAAGCCTTTGTCAAAGCCCATACCGAGGTGCTGACAGAGTTATTCAAAGTTTTCTGGGACAACGCGCCGAAGATTGAGCCGTACTTAGAGCATGTGATCGCGCGCAATCGACATGAGACCGGCGAGCATTTGCACCAGATTACTTGCCCGACGCTTTGTATCGTCGGCAGCGAAGATAAAGTCGATGCCGACACCGGCAGCCACGTGACGACGTCGGAGCATCTACGCGACAACATCAAAGGCGCCGAGATGAAAGTCATCGACGGCTGCGGCCACGGGTTTTTCTGGCACAAGCCCGAAGAAACCAACCGGATCATCCGCGAGTGGGTGGATCGGCATTGAGATTTGGAATCGGATGTTTAACCGCAAAATTCGAGGCGCCCTGATTCGGCTCATCGTTGCGCCAGGTTATAGCCACCAAGCGTTTGCAAGGTGCAACGCTAAACTCTAGACTCCAGTGGCTAGACCGGAGGTAACATGTTCGACAGTTCAAAGATCCAACCCCATTTAGCTTTTACCGACCTGCGCGAGTGGATGGCGGAGGCGGAAAAACTTGGCGAATTGAAAACCGTGCGCGGCGCGTCGTGGCAGGAGGAAATAGGTCTTGCCACCGATGTGGTTGTGCCGCCCGATGACGGACCGTCGGTGATCTTCGACGATGTGCCGGGCTGTCCCAAGGGCTTTCGTGTTCTCATCAATGCCTTTGCCGGTAAGCGCCGCGCCATGACCTTCGGCTTTCCCCAGGGCTTGACCAAACAAGAACTGAGCGACGCCTACTTCGAGCATTATCAAAAGACGCAGCATAATATCGCGCCGGTGTTCGTCGACAGTGGACCGGTCTTCGAAAACGTCATTGAAAAAAATGAAGTAGACATCGAAAAATTTCCCACCCCGGTATGGCATAAGGACGACGGCGGCCGTTACATCGGCACCGGCTGTTATTCCGTGACCATGGACCCGGACGAAAAATGGATCAACGCCGGTTGCTACCGCGCCATGATTCAAGACAAGAAATCGGTCAGCCTGCTGATGGTGCCGGGCAAACATGGCTACATGCACCGGCAGAAATATTTTCGCAAAGGCGAAAAGATGCCGATCGCGCTGGTGCTCGGCGGCGATCCGTTGTTTTTCTTCATGGCGGGCACGGAGCATCCCTACGGCGTTTGTGAATATGACATCGTCGGCGGCATGCGTGGCAAACCGGTTGAGTGCGTGCGCGGCGAAATTACCGGTCTGCCGTTCCCGGCCAATTCCGAAATCGTCCTCGAAGGTTTTTTGAACAACGACAACCGCAAGTTCGAGGGGCCGTTCGGTGAGTGGACCGGTTACTACGCGTCGGATGAAAGCGCCCAGCCGGTTTTGGAAATCGAAAGGATCTATCATCGCAACGATCCGATCATTCTCGGTGTGCCGCCAATAGGCGGCGGCTCCGACGAGATGGCGCGCTACCGCGCGATCATGCGCTCGGCGATGCTCAAGCAGCAGCTGCGCAGCGCCGGCGTGCCGGACGTAACGCAAGTCTGGCCCCATGAGATCGGCGCCTCGCGCATGCTCGTCGCCCTGGCGATCAAGCAGCGCTATCCGGGCCACGCCCGACAGGTCGGCCTGCTGGCGTCGAGCTGTGGCGCGTCGGTGTACGGTTTGAAAATGGTGATCGTCGTCGACGACGATATCGATGTGTCCAATCTCGACCAGCTCATGTGGGCGACGCTGTCGCGCTACGATCCGGCGACTTCGGTGGAAATTTTGAGCCGCATGCGCAGCACGCCGGCCGATCCGCGCTTGACGCCGGAGCAGAGAAAGATTCGCGACTTTACCAACTCGCGCATGGTCATCGACGCCACCCGGCCCTATGAATGGCGCGACAAGTTTCCCAAGGTCAACGCGCCGAGCCAGGAAGTCACCCGCAAAGCGCGCGAGCTGTTCGGTTATTTACTGAAGTAAGGGCCGGTCGGGATCGGCCGTGGTTCGGACTCGGCGAGTTAGCTGCAAAAAGTCCTAACGGAATCTCAACTTTAGAGGCCAGCCCCTACGGTTGCGCTTCCGTCGTCAGTTTTCTTCACCGCAATCGATACTGCTACCGGCCTGGTGAGTGCCGCTAAGACCGGCGATGCAGCGCAGAGCGCGGTCAATTGTTCCTTACTGGCGTCGGACTTGACGTGGACGGTGACACGGATTTGCTTGAAGCTCGAGTTTGCCGGTTCAGAGCTATTCATAACATCCTGAAACTCGACATCTCCTTCTACGTCGCATTCGATTTCTTGCACTTGCAAATTGGCAACGCTGGCACGATACGCCAGAGTCGTGGTTACCGAGGCGGCGAGAGCGACCAGCAGTTCCTCCATCGGAGTTGGCCCGAGATCTTTGCCGGCGAGAATTTCCGGTGTGTCGGTGGTTTGGATAAACGGCGCATTGCGCGCGCTGAACTCGCGGCCCATGCCTTTGAAGCTGCTCACTAGGCTGATGCTTTGGGCGCCATCGATCCAGCGATTTTTCGCGCGCAGTTTGAATTGTCCGTTCTCGGGGTTCGTCTGCAAACTAGTTTTGACTCGCTCTAGTTCTTCGCACTGAAAGCCGTTGATAGTTTGGTTGTCGCTCATGGTCCTCGTCTCAAATTCGTAATATTTCGCAGCGTCCAAAGCTATAACTTAGGGGGCGTTTGAATGCGTCGGAGTTGCTGCCCTCGTGGATAACGCTTTGGCTGCGATGCGATGGTCGGGTTGTCGTGACAAGTTGAATGTGCTCCGACACATACAATTACAGAGAGCACAATGCGTGCCAGGGCGACGCGGAGTGTCGGTTAAAGTTTTACGAGGGGAAATTGGCTCGACAGCTGTCGTGGTGAGCGGATCTTTCGGTAAACCGACAACTAAGTTTACACTCGATGTAAACTTAGTTGTCGGTTTCGGTGTTTCTCGGTCGACTTGTCGGCGCGCGCCGCTGCGTGGTGAAAGTTACTTGAGCAAAATCTCTTTGAGCTTCTCGACGATCGGTTTTTCCAAACGGTAAACCCGAGCGACGACTTTTTCCAAATCTTCGCCGCTGATCGGATTCATATCGAGACGCGCTTTCTGTACGTCGGCGAGAAACTCGGGATCTTTATAGGTGGCGGCCAGGCCTTTGCGCAGCAGCATCACCCGATCTTTCGGCGTCTTAGGTGGAAACACGTAAGGGCGCGCGATGGCGCCGTAGTCGAAAATACCCACTTGCACCAGTTTGCGCGCGTCTTCGTTTTTGACGAAATCGAAGATCGCTGGAACGTTCGGCAACTCGGCGTGGCGCTGTGGCAGCGTCTGCATTAAAAGCATTATCGCACCGGATTCGATCTCTTTGCTCCAGCCTGATTTATAGGATTCCCAAGAATTGGTCACGCCGTGAAGTTCGCCGCCGGCGATGGCCAAGCGAATGTCGGCGGTGCCTTTGTAGCCGGAGATCAGCTGGATCGGCAGGCCGACGGTGGCGCGCACGACTTTGGTGACGTCGTCAGTGGCCGCGCCGGGGCCGACGCCGCCGAACTTGAGCGTGGTTTTCGACGACAGCCATTGTTCGATGCTCGTCACTCCGGCAGATTTACTGACACCGAGGGCGAGTGAGTCTTGCGCCGGCACGCCGAGATACTCGAACTTGAGGCCGTCGAACTCGATGCCCGGCTTGCCGAGCACCTGTTGGAGAATCAAGCCGCCGATGAAATGGCCGACGGTGAGGCCGTCGGGTTTGGCGATTTTGTAGGTGTAGTTAGCGGCGATCAAACTGCCGGCGCCGGTCATGTTGTCGACGACGAAGCTGGGATTGCCAGCAATATGTTTGCCCAGATGGCGCGCGATGGTGCGCGTGTAGGTGTCGTAGCCGCCGCCGGCGGAGCCGCCGACGATGATGCGCACAGTCTTGTTGCGGTAGAAAGAATCCTGAGCGTTACAGAGGCTGGTCTGACAACAGAGAATCACTGCGAAGGTCGACAGAAGTTTCCATCCTGGGATCGGCATAAACTCTCCTTCCGCGGTTTAGCTCGGCGATTGTTAGCAGAAATAGCCAGTCTTGCAACTTGCATCGACGGCGCGGCTTGATAATCATCATGGCGACGATGAGGAGTTCGCTCGATGCAGTATCGATATCTCGGTAAGAATCGTTTGAAAGTATCCGCCATCGGATACGGCTGTCCACCGTTTCAGGGCAAGTTGAGCGAAGGTGACGAGCAGCAAGCGATCGCCGTTCTGCAACGCGCCATCGACATCGGCATGAATTTCATCGACACCGCCGATCACAACAACGGCAACAACGAAGAGATTCTCGCCAAGGTTTTGAAAAATAGGCGCGGCGAAGTCGTGCTGACGTCGAAATTCGGCAATCTGCGCGGACAACCGTGGGCGGCGGGACGAGAAGTCGAAGGCCGGCCAGAGTATGTTGCTTGGGCTTGCGAGAATTCGCTCAAGCGTCTGCAAACCGACTACATCGATCTTTACTATTTGCATCGGGTCGATCCCAAAGTGGCCATCGAAGACACCGTCGGCGCGATGAAGCGATTGGTTGAGCAAGGCAAGGTGCGCCATCTCGGTTTGAGTGAAGCCGGGCCCGAGACGCTGCGGCGCGCCAACGCGGTGTATCCGATCGCCGCGGTGCAAAGCGAATATTCTCTTTGGACCCGCGACTACGAAGCGAACACGATTCCGCTCTGCCGCGAGCTCGGCGTCGGTTATGTCGCTTACTATGCGCTAGGACGCGGATTCCTGAGCGGGAAATGGAACGACTTTACCGATCTCGGCGAGAAGGAAGCGAAGCGGCGCGGGCCGCGTTTTCACACCGAGAATTTTGCCCGCAATGTCGAGCTGCTCAAGCGCTTGGAGCGAATTGCCAAAGCAAGAAATTGTTCCGTGGCGCAGTTGGCGCTGGCGTGGATTCTCCATCAAGGCAATTTCTTCGTGCCGATTCCCGGCACCGACAAGATCGCCAATCTGGAAGCCAACGCGGCGGCGGCCGAGAATTCTCTGAGCAATGATGAGCTCGCCGCCATTGATAACATTTTCCCAATCGGCGCAGCGGCTGGCGGCCGTCATGATTATGATCGGTCGAAGGAGTTGAATATCTAACTCTTCGCTACGGTCCTGCGGACCTACTCAGGGCGGGCGGACTTGTTTTTCCGATTACCCGAGTAGCGCCCGAAGGTCGCATATCGAGGGGGGGCAGTTTTGATTGGACGGTGTTTTTTATTTCCGTTTCCCCGAGTAGCGCCCGTGGCGGGCGCGTATCGAGGGGTCTCTTAGCATCGGACGGTGCGCAAGCGTACCCTACCGGAGGACGAGGTTGACCATGCGAGTTTTAATTACCGGCGCGGGATTGATCGGTTGCTACACGGCGAAAGAGTTGATCGCACGCGGCGATGAGGTGACGTTTTTCGACTTGCAGCCCAATTTAGAATATTTGCTCAAAGTTCTTGGGCGCGAATTGCCGATCGTTCGCGGCGATATTCGCGAGCTACCGGCGTTGATCGAGGCGATGCAGAGCACGCGCGCCGAAGTTGTCATTCACACCGCTGGGCTGCAAGGCAACCGGACGCCGTACTTCGGTTTTCAAGTAAACTTGATAGGTACGTTGAACGTCGCCGAGGCGGTGCGGCTGACCGGCGTGCGCCGGTTGATTCACGCCAGCAGCCAGGGCGTCTACGATCTTAGCGATCCACCGGTGCCGATTCACGAAGAGGCGCGGCGCGACGGCGGTGCGCGTGTCTATCAAGGCGGCAAGGCGGCGTGCGAGGAAGTGCTGACCGCTTACGCCGCGGTGTATAAATTCGAGCTCGCCCTGCCGCGCTTCGCGTCAGTCTATGGCTACGGACCGTACACTGGCGGCGGCAATGTCGGCATGGACATGTACGCCATGCTGCAAGCGGCGCTCGCCGGCAAACCGGCGCCGATGGGGCCGGGCATCGCCGATGCCAACGATTTTGTTTACGCCAAAGATATCGCCCAGGGTCTGAGGCTGATTACGCACGCAACGAATTTGCCGCACCAAGCGTATAACCTCGGCACCGGCGCGGTGGCGACCATCGCCGACATTCAATTAGGTTTGCGGAAGGTGCTTGGCGACGTGCGCTTTACGCGCGAACAGTCGTCACGACCGCGGCCGGCGCTGGATATTTCGCGGGCGAGGGCTGAATTGGGTTATGAGCCGAAGTTCGATGTCGAGGCGGGAATGCGCGATTTTATTATAGAGATGGAGCGCCAATAACTTGTTTAAACTGCTCAAGACCGAAGCGCGCGCGGGTTCGCCGCATTACTTGCAGACGCGCGACTTTTCGTAGCTGTGTTTCGTTCTTCCGGGCGATTCCAACAATCACGCTCAGTTCCCGCCGTATACTATGCGCAAAACGGTGCTGGCCAGTTCATTCCTGAGCGTTCGGTAGAGCGGGCTTTGCGTTTTTGCACGTCGTAGGATCGGTTTATTCTCCCTTGTCCGGTATCGCTCGGCGGCACGTGCCTTGCCCTCTTGCCAGAGGTACACGAAATGTACTATCGGATGTTGGCGAAGCCAGATTCACGGGAACTAGGGCCAAGGGATATGGAGCACCGCTTATGAATTCCAAATTAATTGTCGCTATGTCGGCGTTTCTGCTGATGGGACTGTTGGCTTGGCAGGCGGCGGCGAACAATCCGCAATTGTTCGGCGATCCAGTGGCGGGGTTGCCGGCTGAGCAGCTGGCCAAATTCGACGCCGGTAAAGATGAATTCTTGGACGAAGATTCCATCGAAGAGGGGCTTGGGCCGGTGTTCAATGGAACGTCCTGCGCTGAATGTCATTCGGGTCCCGCCGTCGGCGGCGACAGCGATATCACCGAAACACGCTTCGGCAGGATAACCAATCACAAGTTCGACCCCCTCACGCAGTTTGGCGGATCGCTCATTCAGTCCCGAGGTATAGGCGAGATTCCCGACAGTCCATGTAATGTTTCCGGTGAAACCGTGCCGGCTCAGGCGACTATCGTGGCGCAGCGCAAGACCACGCCGCTGTTCGGCTTGGGACTGGTGGACCATGTGCCCGATCAATTTTTCTTGGCCCTCGCCCAACTGCAAAATAGGATAACTCCCGCCACCGCCGGCCGGCCCAATCGGGTCACCGATATCGCCACCGGCCGTTTAGTGGTTGGCAAGTTCGGTTGGAAGAGCCAAGTGCCCAACTTGCATCAATTCTCCGGCGATGCCTACTTGAATGAGATGGGCGTGACCTCGCCGATGTTTCCCAATGAAAATTGTCCGAATGGCAACTGCGCGTTGTTGGCGGCCTGCGGTGTCGGTCCGGGCCCCGACGATGACGGGTCGGCGGTGGAAGCGTTTACTGATTTCATGACGTTGCTGGGTCCGCCGCCGCGCGGGCCGAGAACGCGTCGGACATTCGCCGGGGAATTGGTTTTTTTCAAGATCGGCTGCGCCGCCTGTCACTTGCCGGTTCTAGAAACCGGTCGCAGCTCGGTGGCGGCCTTCGATCGCGTGAAGTTTTATCCATTCTCGGATTTCTTACTGCACGACATGGGCGGCCTCGGCGACGGCATCGAACAGGGCCGAGCCAGCGGGCGCGAGATGCGCACGGCGCCGCTCTGGGCTCTGCGCGCGCGCAATACGTTTCTCCACGACGGTCGCGCGACCAACGTCAAGGACGCGATCCTGGCCCATGACGGCCAAGGGGCGCACGCCGCGCACCGATTTCAGCGCCTGTCATCGCGGGATGTCAACGATCTCCTAGCGTTTTTAAATTCGCTCTAACTTGGGGAGAACCTATCGAATAGGATGCGCTTGCGCGCCGGTGGAACGGTCGGTGCGCAAGCGTATCCTACAAACATAATCACGACTAGAGCGCGTCCGGCGCCGGCATAATTTCGCCGCAATTCTTGCACGTGCGAAACTCCTCGCTGTCAAAAAATCTCGCATACGCTTTTGAAACTGGATCTTCGGCGTAGTCTTTCACGATAAATTGTTCCTCATGCAGCAGCGTGTCGCACTTCGGGCAGTACCAGTGGAATTTGTCGATCTCGCCGTCGCGTCTTTTTCTTTCTGAAATGAGCGCGAAAGCGTCGGGCGCAAAGCGCGGCGAGTGGGGCGTGCCGGCGGGGGTGTAGATCATGGCGCCTTCGGCGATCACCGCGACATCTTCTTTTCCTTCCGTGGTGCGGTAGTGCAAGCGCATCCCGCCTTTGATCATGTACATGGTTTCATCGCTCGGGTTGATGTGGAACTCGCTGCGGTATTCGCGGCCGCGGGCGACGAACGCCAGAGTGTCGTCGTGTTGCCAGAGCACGCTGACGCGTTTGCCGGAGGCGGCGAGTTTTTCGCCTTCGGCGAGTAGATTGACGATGGGCATGACTGACATGGCATCCTCCTTCGCTATTCGTGCCGGTGCGCTCGTCCGCTTTGCTTTGTTCAGACGATTCCACTAACAATCATATTAGATCTCCCTCCAGCGACAATACCCACTTGCGAAACCTTTGGACTTTTAGACCGCTTCGAACTCTACGCCACAAAAATTTTCGTCTGCTGATGGAAGGCGCCTTGATTTCCAGCGCCGGTGATTTCATGCAGAACGTCGCCCAGATCTGGCTGGTGTGGCATTTGTCGCGCTCACCGTTGGCCATCGGCGTGATCGCCGTTTTCGACACCATCCCGCGCCTGTTGGTCGGCGCGGTGGGCGGCGCCATCGCCGACCGCTTCGATCGCCGCTGTGTGCTCATGATCACCCAAGGTTTGGCGATGGCGCAAGCGTTTCTATACTGGTTTTTGGTAGAGTTCGAAGCGGTCGCGCTCTTGCACATCGCAGCCTTGGCGTTTTTCCTCGGCATCGTTAACACCATCAACCAAACCGCGCGCCAATCTTTGGTCAACAGCTTGGTGCCCAAGGACGAACTGCTCAATGCCATCGGTGTGCAATCTTCGGTATTCAATCTCTCGAAGATCATCGGCCCGTCGTTGGGCGGCTTGATTATCGCTTACTTCGGCATCGCCGGCTGCTTTCTCATCAACGCGATCAGTTTCGTCTTCTTGCTCTTCAACCTATACCAAATGGAGCTGCCGCCTTGGGAAGCGCGCCGTGACCAGCAAGGAATCTTCGCCGATATCAAAGAAGGAATGAGCTATCTGCGCGCCGACCGGCGGATACTCTATATCGTCGGCCTCTCTTACGTAATGGCGTTGTTCGGCGCGCCCTACAATCGCTTCGTGCCGATCTTCGCGACCAACGTTCTCCGTGTCGGCGCGACCGGTTTCGGTTTGCTCATGGCCGCCCCCGGCATCGGCGCCACCGTGGCGTCGGTCTCGCTCGCCTCGGTGGACAAACTGCGCGTCGGCACTCGTTCGATTTGTTTCTGCGTGCTGGGATTTGCTTTGTCACTGACGCTGTTCGCCTTTTCCCACTGGTTTATCTTATCGCTCTTTGCCCTGGCGATGGTCGGCTTTTGCCAAGTCGGTGAACGCGCCTTGACCAACACCGTGATTCAGATGGGCACGCCGCAAAATTTACTGGGCCGCGTGCTCAGTCTGTTCTTCATGGACCGCGGCTTGTGGTCGGCGGGTAGCATCATCATCGGCAGCTTGGCCGCGGCGATCGGCATCGATTGGACTTTTTCCGTATGCGGCTTGGTCTGCGCCGTCGCGGCGACTTCTTTGTTGTTGATGAGCCGCAGGCTGCGCGCTACCGCCGTCGGTTCGTAGGGCGGGCGTGCGCACCGATAGACCGCTCCTTCAATCCGGCAGCGCTTGACCCTTGGTTTCGCGGGCGAAATATAAAACGACCAGGCCGACGATATAAATCGACCCGATTGTGGCGATGGCTGGGGCGAAGGCGCCATGGGCCGAGGTCAGCATGCCGGCGAGTAGCGGGCCGGCGGCGGAGAAAAAGCGCGCGAAGTTAAAGCAGAAGCCCTGGGCGGTGGCGCGGATGGCGGTGGGGAACAGCTCGGGAAAATAGATCGCAAAACCGCTGGTGACACCGGCGGCGAAAAATCCCATCACCGGCGAGGCCATGACGGCGTGGCTGAATTCCTTGGCGAAGAGAAAGGTCGTCGGCACCGAGCACAGGGCGCCGAAAAAATAAATCAACAGCGCGGTTTTTCGACCCCAGCGATCGGCGATCATCGGCATGCACAGACAGCCGATGATGCCGCCGGTGGTTAGCGTGGTCATGATTAAACTCACCTGCGGGATCACAGCGCGGGTGCCCTGGGCGTGGAGCATGGCGGCGATCCAGCTGGGCACCCACTGGATCGCGCCCTGGTAACCGAAGGTCGCCACCACCGCCAGTCCGATGCCGACCAACAGATCGCGCCGCACCGCCGGTGCGAACAGTTGTGAAAATGGATTGCCGGTTTGTTTGGCCTTGGTCCAGCGTTCGGGTTCTTCGAGTGAGTGGCGAATGTAGAAGGCGACGATGGCCGGCAATATGCCGAGAGCGAAAACCCCGCGCCAACCGTAGGGGCCGATGAAGAAATAAAGCGCGATGGCGAGAAAAAAGCCGATGCCGCCTGATGCCTGCATGATGCCGGCGGCTTTGGCGCGGGACTTGGCCGGCCAGGTCTCGGCGATCAGCGCGGCGCCGGCGGCCCATTCGCCGCCGATGCCCAGGCCAGTGAGGAAACGGTAAACGGCCAGTTCTTGCCAACTGCCGGCGATGCTGCACAGACCGGTAAAGGCCGCGTAAACCAAAATCGTGATCGCCATGGTTTTCGCCCGGCCATAGCGGTCGGCGATGGGTCCGAAGATCAGCCCGCCCAACGCCCAGCCGATCATGAAAATACTCAGCACGATGCCGCCGTACCAACCGATGGTGGAATTTTGCGTTGTCCCGAGCAGATCGCTCATGGCGGGAAACAAAATGATGGCGTAAAGGTAGCCATCCATGATGTCGAGAGCCCAGCCGAGACAGGTGCAGTAGAGCACGCGCCACTGGTAGGGCGTGATATCTTGATACCACTTCGATTCAGCCATTGATTTGCTCAATTGCCACAAAGGACTGACAAAGACAACAAAAAAACGCCGCGGTTGTCACGGTAAGTATTTAAAATAGATGATTGACTCGATTATCGGCGACGGTTATACTCTGATCACTCAGGTTAATTTCTTAGGAGGGCGAATCCCTATGTTGCATTCCCAGCGCAATTGGCTGTCGATTCTGGCAGTCGGACTTTTTGTAATTATCGGCCTGTGGCAGATTGCTTTGGAAACCTTCGCCGATGCCCGCGCCGGCGGCGGCAGCTCCGGTGGCTTTCGCGGTTCGCGCAGCACCCAAGCGCCGAGTCGCTCGCCCAACCCCGCGGCGCAACCGCGCCGGGATCCGACGCCGCCACAGCAGGCGCAGCAACCGGCGCCAATGATGCCCCAGTCCGGTGGTTTTATGCGCGGCCTGGGCACCGCGGTGCTCGGCGGCTTCTTAGGATCGATGCTGTTCTCGGGCTTGGCCGGTGCCGGCGGTTTTGGCGGCGGGCTAGGCGGCGGGCTAGGCGGCAGCGGCTTTGGCATGATGGAGATTCTACTTTTCGGCGGCCTGGCTTTCTTTCTATATCGTAAATATAAATCGTCGCAGGCGATGGCCGCGCCAGGCGTAGGTTCCATGCAGTATCAAGACACTGGCTATCAAGCGCCGATGCCGTCGAACTATTCGAACAATCCGCCGGTGCAAGAAAATTTGCCGCTCAACGGCATCGATTACCGGTCGCTGACGATGATGGACCGAAGTTTTACGCCGGAGCAATTCAACAAAACCGCCCAGGATCTGTTTTTCAAGATTCAAGGCGCGTGGAACAAGCAAGATTTGCCGACCCTGCGCGGTTTGTGCGGCGGTGAGTTGATGAAAACTTGGGATGACGAGATCGCCCAGCTCAAAACACGCGGACAAAAAAACCGCATGGAGAACATCGCCCTGCGCGGAAGCGAGATCACCGAAGTGTGGACCGAGAACGGCGAAGACTTCATCACCGTTCGGCTGTTCGCCAATCTGCTCGATTACACCGTCGACGACAAGGGCGCGGTGATCAACGGCAGCGATGCAAACGCGGTGGAGTTCGAAGAGTTCTGGACCTTCTCACGGCCGGTGGGGCCGAATAGCTGGAAGCTTACCGCGGTGCAGCAGTCTTAGATTTTCGCGATCAATAAATTTCAACCGGCAGCGCGGGTGGTCCTGCGCTGCCGGTTTTTTTTCGTCGAGCGATCGCTGCTTAAGCGACGATCGGTTCTTTGATCGGCGTGTGGCTCGGGATCTTCGGCACCCGGGTGCGCGGCTGGCCGTTCATTTGGCTGTTGCCGGCGCCCAAGAGCAGCAAGCGCCCCTTGCCGGTGTTGCACAGCTGATAGGACTCGCCGGACTGGAGCAGAACGGTGTCGAACTGTTTCAAGACGAAGGCTTTGTGCGGCGTGCGCACGGTGCATTCGCCTTCGATGCACATAAAAATATGATCGTCGTTGTCGTGATAGTGCATGTCGTCTTGCAAGCCGGGCTCGCAGTTGATCACCCAGTAATAGGCCAAGTCGGTGCGCCAGAGACTCAGATGATTGATCTCCGGGTGGGCGTCCGCTTCTTTAACCAGATTTTTCATTTCAACCATAATTAACCTCCTAAAAATTGTTCAAGCCCTTCGCTACGGCCCTGCGGGCCTACTCAGGGCGGACGGTTTTTTTTGATTCCGTTTCCCCGAGTAGCGACCGTTGCGGTCGCGTATCGAGGGGCTGATTCGCTTCATTCATGTCGTTGCTGCTTTGCCACCATTCGAGATCTCGGGAATAACTTTCTTCAGCCATGGGCTTTGGCCGGCCGTTCTTTCGGTTTGACCAGCCGGCCATGGGTGCCGTCGCAGTAGGGGTGCTCTTTCGATTTCCAGCAGCGGCAGATGGCGATGGTTTCCGGGCTAGCGAATTCTAACACTGCGGGTTGTATGTTGGTCCCTTCGTGGGAGCCGTCGCAGAAGGGCAGATTTTTGCTGCGCGTGCAGCGGCAGTAGGCGACGCTCTTGGATTCTTGCCGCACGATGGCCGGTTCGATCAGGTCGTCGTAGGATAAGGGCATGGGCGGATCCTTTCTCAGCTTTGCTCGGTTTTAATACTTCGGCGCGCGTTTGGCAAATTGTCGTACCGTTCCGAAGTCGGAGGGCCGACACGCAGGTCGGCCCCTACGTTCGGATTCGTTGAATTGAAATTGAACCACCACCAAAACCGATTTTCACCGTTGTAACAATCTTAACGCGTTGCGAAAAAAAATAACTTCGCGCTCCGATTCGCTGATCGGCAACTCCTCGATGATTTTCTTGGCGCGCGGCAAGAGCGGCAGCAGCGGCGGTGCGTCGCTGCCGAAGACCAGTTGTTTGGCGCCGACGGTTTGATAGGCGCACATGATCGTCGGCGGGTGATAGGCGACGGTGTCCAAGTGGATGTTTTTCAAATACTCGCTCGGTTTCTTGGTGATCAGCATCGGTTCGTATGAGCCCAAGCCCGAAGCTTGGTCGCCGAGTTCATAAGCGTAGTCCATGCGGCCGATGACATCGCAGATGCCGCCGCCGAGATGGCAGCCGACGAATTTCAAATTACCAAATCGCTCGAAGACGCCGCGCACGATCATGCGCGCGATGCTCAGACATTCGTCGAAGGGACGGCCAACGCTCGACGCCAAGCGATAATCGCGCATGCGTTCTTCGCCGTAGCCGACCGAGGGCGCGTGCATCATCAGCGGAATAGCGAGACTCGAGACCATTTCGAAAAATGGCGTAGCTTCGTCATCGTCCGGATAGGCGCGCTGGTGGCTCGAATTGATCAATACGCCGTTCAGTCCGCACTGGACGATCGCCCGTTCCATTTCTTTTAAAAACGGTTCGCCGCCGCAGGGCAGGGTGCTGGTGAAGACGGTGATGCGGTCTTTATATTTCTGCTGGATCTCGGCGCCATAGTCGTTCCAGCGGCGCAGGAAGGCGAGAGACTCGTCGCTGGTTTTGTCTTTGAGATAATGAATCGTGTTGCTGACGACGCAACGTTCGATGCCGGCTTTCTCGTGGGCTTCGAGCAGGTTTTCAATCGTTAGCGGCGAGGCGCCGCCCCAGCGTCGTTCTTTGGCCAATTCGGGCGGATAAACATGGGCATGCCACTCGATGATCATAGTGGCTCCTTCATTTTCTGTTGTTGCTCTTTCCCGAAATCCGATTCCTTTCCCCTCGATGGGGAAACGTTAGGATAGGGATCTTTTTTGCAGTTTGCTTCGCATCGCTGCCATTACGTGGGTCACCCCCACTCTAACTCTCCCCCGTCGAGGGGGAGAGGCTCGGAATTGAGAAGGGACAACTGGATTGGTGAACTTGTCTAGCGCAATCGTTATCGCGCTTTAATTCCTAGCTCCGCTTGCGCGCTACGCAGAAACGTCAGATCGGCGACATCGGCGGGCGCGACTTCGCGAATTACCTTGGCGTTGGTCCGCGCTTGGTCGATGACTAACTTCAAGCCGTCCTCGGACACGGCGCCGTCGGCGTTGAATAAATTTCTTAGCGCGTCGTATGAGGCGTAGGCGAACTCGCGCTCGACTTTGCCCCAGCCGATGAAGATGCGCACCGTTTCGTCGCGATTATCCCTAATGAAACGATTGGCGCGGATGCTCGCTTTGACGGCGCGGCGCACTTCGTCGGGTTTGTCTTTGATCTTGCGCAGGCTCGCGCCCAAACCGAGATAGGGCAAGTTCAGCAACTCGTAGGCGCGCGCTAAGATGCGAAAGCCTTGCTTTTCCATCTGCACGTCGGCGGGCGGCGACATGACCACGGCGTCGACGACATGCTGCTTGAGCGCGGTCACGCGCGCGGCGTCGGAGCCCAGGGCGAGCACCTTGATGTCTTTTTCCGGATCGAGGCCGACGCGGCGAACCATCAGTCTCGCCAGCAGGTCAGGTGTCGCGCCATAGGCGCTCACGCCGACGGTTTTACCTTTGAGTTCGCGCAGCGACTTTACTTCGGTTTGGGCGATGATCGTCAGCGGCCAGTTGTCGAGAAAGCCGGCGACGATGCGGATCGGCAAGCCGGCGATGGCGCCGCCGACCACTGCGCCGAACAGTTGGCAGTAGTCGATATCGCCGGTTGCCAAAGCGGTAATCGCGACGTTGGGATTCATCCGGATAATTTCCGCGTCGAGATTCTCGTCTTTGAAAAAGCCCTTGTTCTGGGCCAACTGAGTGGTCAGATTGGGCATGTTGGGATTGGAGACGGCGATGCGAATTTTGTCGGCGGCATCAACCGTCGCGACGATGAGCAGCAACGCGAGCCAACACGTGACAGCAAAGGATGAAGGATGAAGGCGGAAGGCTGAAGTTTTTCTCCCGTTAATTCCGAACTTCATCCTTCTGCCTTCATCCTTGTGGTTATCTTTCTTGGACAACGTTGAAGCCGCTGTAACCGCGGATCTTGTCGATGCGCACGAGCACGCCTTTGCATTTCTTCGGTGATTTTGATCATGTTGGCTCACATTAGGATGTGATATTTCCTATGGTGAAGCGTGGCGGCTGTCAAGCCGTTCGGTGCTTATGCCGTCCTCCTTGACGGTATATGTTCGGTTCCGTTAGCATCCGTTGCCACCAATGTTGGGTGAACCTGTGTCGCAACTAGAAAAACTCGCTCAAACCAAAGACGATTTCGCCACCGAAGTAACGGCATCCGGTTGGGGCATCAAAGTCGCGCACTTTGTTCTTCAACGCACGCCTCTGGGCGGTTTGGTGCGCTGGGTGGCGGGCATCAAAGCCTCGGTTCATGCCAAACTGATCACCGGCTTCATCATCGTCACGCTGTTGGTCGTTGCCATGGGCGGGTTGAGCCTGCGGGCGATCGATCAAACCGCGCGCCAGAGTTTGCAGCTCGACGAAGCCCATAAACGGGTCGAATGGTCGCGGCAGATTCAAAACGAGCTGGCGCTGCAGATGAATTTCACCGCCATGGCGTTGCTGCTCAAGGACGAGGCGACGGTGGCGAAGATTTTGCGCGCCAACAATCGCTTCAATAATTTTCTCGCGTTGATCGGCGAGGCGGCAGTGGCGGACGAGCAGGACGTCATCGAACGGATTCGCAGCGCTCAAGGCAGCGCACTGACGACAGTGGCGGACATCGCCAATCTTTTGCGCGACGGCAAGGCGAGCGAAGCGATGAGTTTGCAACAGAGCAAGGGTTATCCGCTCTACGAACAGATCGCCGCTCTGGTCGATCAAGTGGTGGAGAAGGAACAGGCGAAGATGGCCGGCTTGCGCGCCGACGTGGCGGCGGCGACCCGGCGCACGCAACTGTTGATGGCGGCTTTCATCGCTATCGCGATTCTGTTGGCGCTGCTGCTTGGATTTGTCATTTCCTGGTCGTTCATCATGCCGGTGCAGCAGGCCCATGGCTTTCTTGCCGAAGTCGCCAAGGGGAATTTTCAAGCGACCATCGACGTCCCCAATCGCGACGAGTTTGGCGTGCTCGCCGACCGGATGAATCATATGAGCCAGGAGCTCCATCGATTGTACGAGAAGCAGCGCGACGCCGGCTTGGAATTGCAACGGTTGAACGGCCAGCTCACCGACGCGAGCAAGGCCAAGTCGGAATTTCTCGCCAACATGAGCCACGAGCTACGAACGCCGATGAACGCGATCTTGGGCTTTATCGAAATGATCCTCGACGATCTTTATGGCGATGTGCCGGCTGAGTTGCGCGAGCCGTTGAGCGACATTCAAATCAACGGCAGGCATCTGCTCAATTTGATCAACGACGTGCTCGATCTCTCCAAGATCGAAGCCGGGCGCATGGAACTGGCGCTGTCGGAATACTCGGTTCAAGACGTCATCGAAGTGGTGTGCGCGTCGCTGCAGTCACTGGCTGCCGAGAAAGGGCTTAAATTTTCCGTCGCCGCCCAACCGGAAATTCTCCTCGCCTATGGCGACGGCAAGCGCATCGCCCAATGTTTGTTGAACTTGGCCGGCAACGCTTTGAAGTTTACCAAGCAGGGCCAAGTGGAAATTGGCGTCGAACAGCTGGACGGTTTGCTGCGCTACCGCGTTTCGGACACCGGCATCGGCATACCGCCCGACCAATTGGAAAAAGTTTTCGGCGGGTTTCGCCAGGTGGACGCCGCCATCACGCGGGAATATGGCGGCACGGGTTTGGGTTTGAGCATCACCAAGAAATTCGTCGAACTGCACGGCGGGCGGATCTGGGTAGAAAGCGATCTCGGCCAAGGCTCGCGGTTTTTTTTCGAGATCCCGCTGCGCTGTGAGGAAGGGACGGCCCCATGAGCAAGACGATTCTTTACGTCGAGGACAACGAGTTCAATCTGAAAATCGTCCGCCAGTTGTTGAGCCGGACCAGCTACCGCTTGATCGAGGCGATGGACGGCGCCAGCGGCGTGGCCACGGCGCAAAGCGAAATGCCGGATCTGATTTTGATGGACGTGCAACTTCCCAAACTGTCCGGTCTCGATGCCACGCGCCAGCTGCGCGCCGATGCCAAAACCGCGGCGATTCCGATTATCATCATCACTTCCTTCGCGCTCAGCGGCGATGCCGAGAAGGCTAAAGTCGCGGGTGCGACGGACTATTTGGCCAAGCCCTATAGTCCGCGGGAGCTTTTGCAGAAGATTCGCAATCTGGTGCCGGAAAGTTGACCGTTGTTTCTACGCCATGACAAATTCAATCCCGAAAATTCTTGCCGTCGATGACAATCAGCAAAATCTTCAGTTGCTGATCCGATCGTTGAGCGCCGCCAAGTATGAGGTGATCACCGCGAGCGACGGGCCGACGGCTTTGCAATTGATCGAAGGCGGCGGGGTGGATTTGGTCTTGCTCGATGTCATGATGCCGGGCATGTCCGGCTATGAGGTCTGCGAAAAGATTCGCGCCAATGAGGCGACGCGATTATTGCCGGTGGTCATGCTCACGGCGCTGCACGACGTGTCGAACCGGATTCAAGGCATCGCCGCCGGCGCCGACGATTTTCTGACCAAGCCGTTCAACCGCGAAGAGCTCTTGACGCGGATGAAATCATTGCTGCGTATCAAGACGCTCTATGACGACATTGAAACCAGAAATATTTTGCTGCGCCGGGTGATTGGCCGCTATGCGTCCGAAGAGGTTGCCGCCGAGATCGTCGCCGATCCCGGACGCCATTTAAAATTGGGCGGCGAGAAGCGCGATGTCACCGTGTTGTTCGGCGATCTACGCGGTTTCACGCCGATGTCGGAGCGGCTCGATCCGGCGGACGTGGTCGAGATCCTCAACGTTTATCTGAGCCATGTGGTCGATCTGGTCTTTGAATTTCGCGGCAACCTCGACAAGTTTCGCGGCGACGGCTTCATGGCATTTTTCGGCGCGCCGCTGGCCCGCGATGACGATGCCGCCAGCGCGGTGCGCTGCGCTTTGGTTTTGCAGGAGCGGCTGAAAAATATTACCTTCGCCAAGTTTCCCGAGATTCAACTCTTGGCGGGCATCGGCATCAACAGCGGCACGGTGATCGCCGGCAACGTCGGTTCGGAACGGCGCACCGACTACACGGTGATCGGCAACGAGGTCAACCTCGCCCAGCGCTTCGAAGCGAACGCCGGGCCGGGCCAGGTACTGATCACCGGCGCCACCTACGAACGCGTCAAAGAGTTTGTCGAAGCGCGCGATCTCGGCCGCTTGCGCGTTGCCGGGATGCAAGAGGGAGTGCCGGTGTACGACGTGCTGCGTTGGCGCGCGGCGTAATTGCGCTCGGAAAAATGGCTGTAAGGAACAGGAGAATTAGAAAATGATGAGAAGTTTTTCACAGAGGTTCACACTGATAATCGCGCTTGCCGGGCTAGTGCTCGCGCAACTACTTGCCGGCGTTTTTACAGCGCCGGTTTGGGCCGGGCAGGCCGAGCAGTTCACGCCCGAGTTTCACGAGATGCACAAGAACTTCGATCCCAAGCACACGCCGAAGATCGTCGCGCCGGACAGCGTCAAGCGCGGTCAATGGTTCGATGTCACGCTTTCGGTGGGTACCGACAGCGACCATCCTTCGTTGAGCGAACATTTCGTGCGCTACATCGCTTTGTACATCGATAGCGCGGAGATCGGCCGCGTCTATCTCCATCCGGTCTATTCTTTTCCGAAGGTGACGTTCACCATCGCTCTGGACAAGGGCGGCGTGCTGCGTGCGGTGGAGGAGCCGACCCATTCGTCGGCGTGGGAAGGATCGAAAAAGATTGCCGTGCTGCCGTAGCTGACGCGAAACTTCTTTTTTGGTTCTTCAGGCTTTTGTGTGGATACTGCGTCAGGTTCATTTTGTTTTCTTCACCACGAAGATCACGAAGGACACGAAGGGTTAGGATGATTAAGACTCCGAGCTTCGTGCTTTTCGTGGCCGCCAGAGGACGGATCAGCCACAGTTTTCAAGGCTGATCCTTCGTGGTGAAAACATTTTCACAGTAAACCGGAAACCTATTTTTTTTGCATGCGCACGGTGACGTTGGTGCTGTCGCCGCTCACCGTGACTTCCTGGGTCACGGTGCCTAAAGTTTCCTGCCAAACTTGCAGCGTGTATTTGCCCGGCGGGACGTTCTCAAGAACAAAATCGCCGGTCTCTTTAGTCAGCGTGTAGAAAGGATGATCGGCGACCACGACCTAGCCGCGCATCCACGTGTGCAGGTCGCAGTCGACGCGCATGACTTCAGGATGTTTGAAACCGATGGCGATGGTGTGCGCGTGGGGTTGGGCGCGGTTGAAGGGCGGATTCTCTTTGCCGCCGCTCCTGACGTTATGCATGAGCCGGTCGCTGTTCAAAAACTCCACGGTGCCGCCCGCCGGCACGATCACCACGTGAGGAACGAAGTCGCATTTGCTCTGGTCCATCTTCACCGGCGCCGGATTGGCCGGCCACTTGGCGTTGGCTGGCGCACCTTGCAGCGACACGACGACGTTGTGGATGCCGTTATTGGCCGACAGCAACAAGTCTCCGGCTTCTTTTTCTTTGCCGCACAGATACTGATCGATGGTCACCGGCAGTTTGTTTCGTTCCAGCGCCGGGCCGCTGTAGCGCACGCTGCCTTTGATCGTGCCAGCGTGAGCGCTGCCGCAAAGGGAGGCGATGACGATAAAAAGAGTTACGCTGCGAAAACCGTTCATAAAAACCTTTCTTTAAAAACCGTAGAGCCGCGCCGGATTGTCGACCAGGATGTTTTTTCGAATCGCTTCGTCGGGAGCGAACGTCGCGAGCAAATCCACCAGGTCGCCGTCGTTCGGGGTGTGGCCGGGCATGAAATTATTCGAGTGCGGCCAGTCGGTGCCCCAAATGATGCGATCCGGCGCCGCTGCGATAACCGCCTGCGCATAGGGAGTCACTTCGACAAATGGCAAACCGTAATAGGAATTCACATTCGTCTCGCAGATCTTGTCCGCGCCGCTGACTTTGGTCCAGACATGTTTGAGTTTCATTAGATCGAGAAGTAGCTGGAAGCCGGTCTGTTGCAAGCCTTCGGCCGGTTTGACGCGCGCGATGTGATTGACGATGACAGGAATCGGCGCCGTGCGAATGCGCTTTTCCTGCTCGATAAGATTTTTCATATCGATGTGCAAGTCTAGCGACCAGCCGAGCTCGACGATGTTTTCGATGCAGCGGTCGAGCACGTCGAGCTTGACATTGCCCCGCGGCCGGTCGAGCAAGTTGAAGCGCACGCCGCGGATGCCGCCGTCGTGCAAGCGCTGCAATTCATCTCTCGGCGTTTTGTCGTCAATGCGGCCGACGCCGCGAAACTTGCCTTGGGAATTTTTAATCGCGTCGAGCGTCGCCGAGTTGTCCAGCCCATGCACGCTCGGCTGCACGACGACAGCGCGCTCGATGCCGATGACCGCGAGCATTTTCTTGTAATGCTCCAGCGGCGCCGCCGGCGGCGTGTACTCATGGGTGGATACGTAGGGAAAAACTTCCGGCGGGCCGAACACGTGAAAGTGCGTGTCGCAGGCGTTGGCCGGCGGCGTGAATTTGGGCTGGCGCGTGTTCGGATCGGGCGGATAGCAGTAGGGCATGATGGGAATCTTTTTAACGTAGCGATGATGCGATGTCTACGGGTGGGCGGTCGCGACCCGCCCCTGCGGTGAAAATCCTGGATGCCGGCCTGCGCCGGCATGACGGATTAATAAATTGTTGGCGGCCAAGCTGCTAAACGGTGTGGCGCGTCACCCAATCGCGGATCACCGCGTTGGTTTCTTCCGGTGCTTGCCAGAAAAAGCCGTGGGACTGGCCTTCGAGTATTTGCAATTCGGCGCCCGGGATGCGGTTCTTCAAGGCTTCGGCTTGGAGCAAGTGATTGCTGCGGGCTTTGTCGTTATTGCCGATGAGCACGAGCGTTGGAACTTGGATATCGCCCAAGCGGTGCGTCGCTTCCCAGTTGTGGCGGGCGATGCTCAGGTGGATGTATTCCGACAAGTTGGCGTGCGTCGCTCTGGCTAGCTTGAAGAATTCTTCGATGCGCTCGGGATGGCGGTCGCGAAAATCTTTGGTGAAGAAAACCTCGGACTCGCAGTATTCGGCGCGCAGAAATTTCTCGAAGCCTTTTTCGACCATGCCGAGCAGCAGCCAGTGCGGCAAGCCGGGCACGCAGTCCGGTCCGGGGCGCGTGACTAAGCCGGAGCCGCTGGCCGCCATGATCAAGCTTTTCACCCGGCCGGGGAAATTAAGCGCCATGGTGAGCGCGACGCGGCCGCCCATGGAGTGGCCGAGCAAGTGTACTTTAGCGATGTGCAAATGATCGAGCAGCGAGACGGCGTCGTTGGCCATCTGTTCGATCGAATAAACTTGCTGCGCGACCGTGGTGCGCGGACAGCCGCGCGGATCGTGCAGAATCATTTGCATTGACTTCGATAAGGCCGGCACTTGATAAGGTTTCCACACTTCGCCGGAAAACGCCGTGGAGGGAAACAGCAGGAGCGCTTCGCCCGCGCCGTGGATTTCGTAGTAGAGCTTCGCGCCCGTCGGCAGATCAGCGTGCGGCATGGAATTACTTCGCGCTGTGCTGCTTCACCCAGTCGGCGATCGTTCGATTGGTATCTTCCGGCGCTTGCCAGAAAAATCCGTGGGATTGGCCTTTGAGCAATTTTAGCTCGGCACCGGCGATGCGATTTTTGACCGCCTCGGCTTGGGCCAAGTGATTGCTGCGGCCGGAATCGTTGTCACCGATCAAAATCAGCGTCGGCACTTTGACGTCGCCCAAGCGGTGCGTCGCCTCCCAGTTGTGGCGCGCGATGATCAAATGAATGTACTCGGAGAGTTTGGCGTGGGTCGGCCATACTTGTTGGAAAAACGCTTCGACGGTCGTGGGATTTTTCTTGCGGTAGTCGTCGGTGAAAAACGCACTGGTGTCGCAGTATTCTTCGCGCAGCGCTTTCTCAAAACCTTTTTCGACCATGCGAATTACCAGCCAGTGCGGCAGGCCGGGAACGCAGTCAGGACCTGGACGCGGCACTTGGCCCGAGCCGCTGGCCGCCATAATCAAGCTTTTCACTCTGCCGGGAAAGTTGAGCGCCATCTCCAGCGCGATGCGCCCGCCCATGGAATGGCCGCAGAGATGGGCCGAGGGGATTTTCAAATGATCGAGCAGAGCGACGATGTCGTTGGCCATCTGATTGATCGTGTAAACCTGCTGCGTCGCTACCGAGCGGCCGCAACCGCGCGGATCGTGAATGATCAAGTTTGTCGACTGCGCCAGCGGCAACTGCGACGGCTTCCACGCTTCCGCGGAAAATCCGGTGGACGGAATCAGCACCAGCGGCTCGCCTTGGCCGTGGGTTTCGAAATACATGTTCACGCCTGACGGTAAGTTGATGTTCGGCATAGCAGTTCCTTTTTTTGAATTGCGATTACAGTTTCATCTGCTGGATCATCGCCTGGGTCAACGGGTTGGAGTCATCGAGCAGTTTCTCCGACATCGTATAATGGTTGGCGCTGGGGACGACGAGATATTCGGCGTTCACGCCCTGCTGTTTAACGTAGTTGAAATAATCTTCCGACATCTGCTGCCAGCCCTTCGGTTCCGCGCCGCCGACGGCGACGACCAACGGGCATTTCACTTTTGGCGGATTCAAGAACGGACTGTTGAGTTTGGCGATCTCCGGCGTCATGTGCACTTGCTGCTGCACGCTGATCTTCATCACCATGTCGAGATCGAAGACGCCGGAGGTCGCCACCGCGCCTTTGATGCAGTCTTGCGCTAGACCCTCTTTCGTCCAGTCATTGGCCAGCGCCAACGCGGTCAGATGACCGCCCGCCGAGTGACCGGAGATAAAAACGCGCGACGGATCGCCGCTATAGCGCGTGATGTTTTTACAAACCCAAGCGATGGCGGCGCGGGTTTGGCGGACGATGTCGCTGACTGTGACTTGCGGACAAAGATCATATTCGACGAGCACGACTGTCGCGCCACGCTTAGTGAAAGTCGGCACGAAGTTGCAGTTGTCCTCCTTGCTGCCGCTGCGCCAGTAACCGCCATGAATGTAGATCAGCACCGGCCCGCCAGCTTTGTCAGCGGCGTAGATATCGAGCATCTCGCGCGGCGAGCTACCGTACGAAACATTGAGCCAAGACTTTGCCGTGTCGCGGACTTTCTTCGCCTGCGCGGCCCGTACCTTCGCGAGCTCTGGAAATTCCGGCACCGACTCACGCGGGTTGTACTGATATTCCATCTCGTTGGGGCGAAAACCTTTGTAAAGTTGATCGATCATGGTTGGTTGTCCTTTTGAATTGTTATTCGAGACCACCTTGTCAGTACCGACACTAGTGGAAAGGTTGTTTCGATGTCAACGCTTCTGAAAGCTACATAGTGTTTCAGTTTTTAAATCCTATGTATGGGCGACCCCCTGTGGTCGCCCGTTCCGGAGGGCAGACACGGGGGTCTGCCCCTACATCGACTTTCTGTTTTTATTCGTAGGTCGAATGTGTGCTTCATTGCTTCGTCCAGAAGTCAGAACGAACGCCATTGCATGAACGCGAGATCGCTCCGGTTCGGATGAAGGAGACAAAGAAAGCAAACTCGTGATCCACTGATCAAGAAGCTGATGCGCCGTCAAGGCGTGTGCTCAGAAGTCGAAGGGATCGAGCGAGAAGAAGGTACTCCGGTAAACGCTTTGCTCAAAGCGCGTCAACAGGCTGGTCTCTCCCAGGCGCAGATCGCTGCGCGCATGGGAACCCACGCTCCTGCCGTTGCCCGCTTGGAGCGTGCACTGGCGACCGGCAAGCACTCGCGTTCCAACGCCACTGTCCTCGGCAATGACCCAGGAGTTTTTTGAAACCTTGGGCGCCGAGTTGTCCTTGGCCCGAGGCCGTCGCCCGATAGACAATGCGCTGACCGAACGGCTCTATGGGTCAATCAAAAAGGAGGAGATTTATCTGGTGGAAAACTATCCCGATGAGATCTCGGCCAAAGAAGAGATCGGCCGTTACATCCAGAGCTATCACCAAACCCGGCCGCATCAGTCGCTGATGAATTTTACTCCGGCCCATGTCCATGAGGTCAATAACAAGAGCCGCCGTTAGACGAGCTCAAACAGATTAAGCGCACCACCCGAGAGAAACGAAAAGCTGATTGGACCGAACGCCAAAAAAACCGCAAACCGTGGATTTTCTTTACGCAGGATTCACAGCCCGCTTTTTTCAATCTCATTGAGTAGCGAAGAGTCGACAAACTCCGCGGGTCTCGCCAGTTTCGCTTTGGGATCGGTGAGGGCGAGAAAATCGAGAGTCGATTGAATGCCGGGCAAGGTCGGATGGGGAATTTCGCGGAACACCGAAATGGCGGCGCTGTAGGTTTGATCGAGTATTTCCTGATCGTTGGTGCGAAAGTACTTGCTGAAAACTTTTAGCGTAAAGGGTTTGTCGGCTTTGATGCGCCGCATCGCCGCGCCGTAGGCTTTCAGGGTCTTGACCGCGGTCTCACGATTTTTAGCCAAGTAGCGTCGCGTCGTCGATAGCGTCGTATGCTGGAACGAAATGCCTAGCTTGGGCAAGAACGCGAGTTCGCGAAATCCCGCTTTGATGGCGTTGATATTGGTGGGCGGTGAAACCATGCCGGCGTGCACCGCGCCGGTTTGCATGGCGGTCAAGATTTCCGGGATGCCGCGGACTTGGAGAATCACCGCATCGGTTTCGGCTTTGAGGCCCCACTTAGTCAAGGCCAAGCGCAGAGCGATATCCGACGCGGAGCCAAAGGTGGTGATGCCAAATTTTTTGCCGCGCAGATCCTGCGGCTTTTCGATGGATGGTACGGTCATCAGCGAAAAGAGCGGCTCGTTGACCAGTCCGGCGATGATCACGGCATCGCCGCCGCCGAGTTTGGCACTGACGATGGGCACGGAAAAAACTTGGGCGAAGGCCACGTCGCCGCCGAGCAACGCCGCCACCGTCTGCGGTCCGCCGCGGATCATGATCAGCTCCGGTTGCAAATTTTGCCGCGCGAAATAACCGCCCTCGACGGCCATCAGTCCAGGCACATGGGCGACGCTGACGGCGCCGATGGCGATGCGCAGAGATTGCGCGGCGCTCGGTGCGGCGTTGAGGAGCAGGAGGCTAACGATGATGGTAAAGATTCGCGATGGTGACACTGGGTGGGTTCTCCTCGTCGGTTGGGTTTAGGGATGGACATCCTGGGTGAACCACTCGGTGGGCAACTCACGGCCGAGTTTGCGCGCGCAGGCTTCGTCGTAGACCCGTTTGGCGACGGCGCAAAATTGCAAACCTTGCCCGACGTTGTTGACGAAGGCGGTGGTCTGCCGGTCGTTTTCCCGGCCCTGAGCTTTGCCGATAAATAGATTGGGAAGTTCTTGCAGCCGCTCCCAAGACGATCCTTGGCGGTTTTGCCACCAACCGCCGTCGGCTTCCGGGGTTTTGACAGAGTCGAGTTTCACCGTTTGCGGTCGCGTGTTGATGGGATTTTTCGAGAACATGAAGACCCGGTCGACGGCGTCTAAAAACGGTTGATCCATTTCTTGCACCTTCACGGCGCTATAGTGGACGCCGGGGCGCAACCATTCTTTTCGGTGCACCGGTTCCATGGAGTTGGTGCCGGTGACGACGATGTCGGCGTCCTTAACCGCGGTCTCGGCCGAGTCGACGTCGACCAGCTTGGCTTTTACCCGGCTTTGTAACTCGCGGCAAAACTTTTCTCGATTGGCTGGGTTGGGACTGAATACCTTGACGGTCTCGATGGGCCGCACCGCGCAATGGGCCATGAGCTGGCCGCCGGCTTGCCAGCCGGTGCCGAGTAGCGCCATCACCCGCGCATCCGCGCGCGCCAGGTAACGGGCCGCCAATCCGTTGGTGGCGCCGACGCGCAGCCGTGAAATATAGCCGTCGGGGGAGATCATCAGAGGTTCGCCGGTGCTCATGCTGTAGAGGATCAGCATGCCGGTCCAACGGCCGGTGCTGGAGGGCAAGCGATCGCGTCTGACGT
>SHYW01000067.1 GCA_009692615.1 Deltaproteobacteria bacterium
GGCAAATCGAGGCAAAACTAAGGACCCTATTAACCGCGAGAGCAAAATGTAATCTGATATAACTTCGCAAAAACTGTAACTCATTACGAAAAAAACGATCTATCCTCCGCTGCCCTGCTTCCAGGGCAGTTGTTCAGAGGTTCCTTAAAAAATTTTGACGGACGGTCGAGCTTCTATACTTGGTTTTACCGCATCGTCGTCAACGTTTGCCTGGATTACAAACGGCGCAACAAGCGCGGCCCAGCCGATGAGTTCGACGAGAATATCGTAAACGATATGGAACCGAGCCACGAAATATCCCAACCCCGCACACCCGAACAATCGGTGCTGGCGGGACAAATCTCGCGCAAGGTCGACGCCGCGCTCGAAACCTTGCCGGCGAAACAGCGCGCCGCGTTCATTTTGAAAAACCATCAGGGACTGTCGATCAAGGAAATCGCCGAGACCATGGACACCGCGGAGGGCACAGCCAAGGTCCATTTACACCGCGCGGTCACGGCGTTGCGCCGCTGCTTGGCCGAGTTCGCCTAGGAGAAATATATATGGAACCGCGAAAAAACCCACCGACCACGTCCTGCGCAGCTTTAGAAGAAGAGTTAGTCCTGCTGCACTACGGCGATCTCGGCGGCGCTGACAAAGATCGCCTCACGGCCCATGTCGCACAGTGCAGCGGTTGCGCCGGCTATCTCAAAGAGCTCGCGAGCCTATTGCCGTTGACGCTAAAGAGCGATGCGCCGCCGCCAGAATTTTGGCTCGACTATCAACGCGAGCTGCGCCACAAGATCGACGATGCCAGCGCGACCAACGGGCTCCGGCGCTGGTTCACCGCCTTGCTGCAACCGCGCTATCTGCCGGCCTTCGCCAGCGTCGCGCTGGTCGTTTTGGCTCTAACGTTTACCCTCGGGAAAAACCATTGGAGCGGTAAGAATATCAGCGACGACGAACTAGCGGAAACCTTGCCGGTGGCGGAAAATCTGGAATTTTTCAGCGCCATGGATGTGCTCGACGATTTGGATTTGCTCGACCTGCTGGGCAGCCAAAGTAATAACGCGGCGTAAGGATGACATCGAATTTTCGTCACTGGAGCGTTGTCGCCCTGCTGCTCGGCGCCTTTCAACCGGCCGCCGGCGCCAGCCGCCAGCAAGAACTACCGGATAAAGAAATGTTGCGCATGATCGACTTTCTGCGCGACATGGAGATGATCAAGCAAATGGAAATGCTGCGCGACCTACAACACCTCGAAAGCGGCGCCGTCCAGGCCAACAACAACGCGCCGCGCAAGGCCGCGCCGTCGACCAAGAAGGAGAGCCTCAAGTGAAGCCGATCTCTCATTTGGCCGGCGCCGCCGGACTGTTCGCCGTGCTATTAACCGCGCCGGCCTGGAGTCAGTCGTCACCGGGCAAGTTCGACTTGGCGCAAAGCGAGCGCAACAACGACAACGAGCGCTGGCAAAAAATGTCGCCGACGGAGAAACAGGAATTGCGCGAGCGCTACCAACGCTGGAAAAACCTGCCGTCCAACGAACGCGACGAGCTGCAGAAAAATTTCGACAACTGGCGCAAGCTCCACCCTGACGAAAAAGCCGTGGCGCGAAAAAATTTCGAGCGCTAGCAAAAGATGCCGACCGACCAGCGTGAACGATTGCAGGAACGCTGGCAGGAACTTCGCAAGATGCCGCCCGAGCGGCGCGAAGAGATCAAGCAGCGTATGGAAAAGCTGCGCGAATTGTCGCCCGAACAGCGCCAGGAGTTGCGTAAAAAGTTGATGGAGAAGCGCGAACGGTTCTCTCCGGAAGAAAAACAGCAATTCCGCGAGAAGGCCCGCGAGCGCTTCGAAAAATTATCCCCCGACCAGAAGCAAGAGATGCGCGAAAAGATCCGCGAACTCAAACAGCACGGCAGCGTCGAAGAGAAACGGGAATTTCGCGAAAGATTGAAGGAAAAACTCCAACGGGGTCGAGACAAGGAGTAAGCCATGAATGCGTTGAGTCCAGAGCAGCGGACGATTCATTTTCTCAGCCGCACGAGCTTCGGTGCCACCGGCGCGGAACTGGAACGGCTTAACCGCCTCGGCCAGCGCGCCTATCTCGACGAGCAACTGACGCCGCAAAAAATCGCCGACGACTTCGTCGAAGAAAAAATCGCCGCGCTGAAAACCATGCGCTTGAGCGCGCGCGAATTGCTCGAGCTCTATCCCCAACCGAAGCAAGCGGTGAACCAGAACATGATGGCGCCCATGGAAATGGGCGGACCGCGCCAAGTCATTTTAGAATTGCAATTGGCGCGCTTGCTGCGCGCGGTCTACAGCCGCCGCCAGCTGTACGAAGTCATGGTCGATTTCTGGTCCAACCATTTTAATATTTTCGCCGCCAAGGGCGCCGACCGCTGGCTCACCACGCCCTACGACCGCGACACCATCCGGCCCCAAGCTCTGGGCAAGTTTCGCGACCTGTTGCTCGCCACCGCACAGAGCCCGGCGATGCTGTTCTATCTCGACAACTGGCTCAGCGCTGCGCCGGATTCCGCCGCCCAGCGTTTCGCGCCCAACAACCGGCGCCGCGGCATCAACGAAAACTACGCCCGCGAACTGATGGAACTGCATAGCCTCGGCGTCGACGGCGGCTACACCCAAAAAGACGTCCAGGAAGTGGCGCGCTGTTTCACCGGCTGGACGATCCGTCAACCGCGCGGCGAAGGCGGTTTCTATTTCGAACCGCGCATCCACGACAACGGTGAAAAAATCGTCCTCGGCACGCGCATCGCGGCCGGCGGCGGCGTGGAGGACGGCTTGCAGGTCATCGATCTGTTGGCGCGCCATCCGTCGACGGCGCGCTTCATCGCGACCAAGTTAGCGCGCCGCTTGGTCGCCGACGATCCGCTCAAATCCTTGGTCGACAAAGCCGTCGGCGCGTTTCGCCAAAGCGACGGCGATATTCCAACCACGCTGCGAGCGATTATCGAATCGGAAGAATTCTTCGCACCCACAACCTACCGCAGCAAAATCAAAAAGCCGCTGGAATTTGTCGCCAGCGCGCTGCGTGTCACCGGCGCGGAAACCCAGATCACCCATCAGCTGCTGCGCTATTTAGGCCGCATGGGCGAGCCGCTATTCTTGGCCCAACCGCCGACCGGCTACCCGGACGTGGCCGCGTCGTGGATCAGCGCCGACATGCTGCTCACGCGCATGAACTTCGCCGCCGACTTGGTGAGCAATCGTTTGCCCGGTTCGCGAGTGAGCAAAGAAAATATCGCGCCGATCGAGCAGCTGGTGCAATGGATCGCGCCGCAGTCGCTTTCGGCATCGACTCGCGCGGCATTGGATCGATCCAGCGGCGTCGACGCCGTGGTCCTATTGTTGTCCGCGCCGGAATTTCAACGGAGGTAGCCATGAGTTTTTCACGCCGAGAATTTTTGCGATCCGCCGGTCTTGGTATTGTCGCCATGGGTTTACCGCCGCCATTTCTCGTGCGCCTGGCCGGCGCCCAAACCGACAGCCGCAAAAAAGTCTTAGTCGTAGTTTTTCAGCGCGGCGGCATGGACGGCTTGAACGTGGTGATTCCCTTCAAAGACCGCGCCTATTATCAACTGCGGCCCAACATCGCCGTCGCCGAACCGGCGGCGGGCGCGCAATACGCCATCGATCTCGACGGTTTCTACGCGCTCCATCCCGCTTTAGCGTCACTGAAAAACATTTACGACAAAGGCCAATTGGCGATCGTCCATGCCGCCGGTTCGCCGGACAACACGCGCTCGCATTTCGATGCCCAGGATTACATGGAGATCGGCACGCCGGGGATCAAGTCGACGCCCGATGGCTGGCTCAATCGCTATTTGAATGAAATTAAAATTGCCGACCGGCCGTTTCGCGGCGTCGCCTTGGGCGCGCAAATGCCGCGCATGCTCGCCGGCGCCGCGCCGACAGTGTCGTTGTCGTCCATCGAAGAGTTTCGCCTGCGCAATCAGTCCATGGCCGGCGCGCTGCAAAAACTTTACGCCAACTCGGATGACGCGCTGTTGCAGAAAGGCGTCAACAGTTTGTTCGACGCCATGACCCAGCTGCGTCAGATCGAAGCGAAGATTCCCGCCAACAACGCGGCTTATCCGACCGGCAAACTCGGCGCCGGCCTGCGCCAAGTCGCGCGCCTGATCAAAGCCGATGTCGGATTGGAAATCGCCTTCGCCGAAATCGACGGTTGGGACACTCACGTCAACCAAGGCGGCGCCACCGGACAGTTAGCCAATCGCCTCAAAGAACTGTCCGACAGCCTCGCCGCATTTCATCAAGACCTCGGCGAGCGCATCGAAGACGTGGTAATTTTAACCATGTCGGAGTTCGGCCGCACCGCGCGCGAAAACGGCAACCGCGGCACCGACCACGGCCACGCCAACGTCATGTTCGCCATCGGCGGCAAAGTGCGCGGCGGCAAAGTCTACGGCCGCTGGCCCGGCCTGGCGCCGGAATTATTGAACGAAGGGCGCGACCTCGCCCTGACCACCGACTATCGCTCTGTTTGCAGCGACGTGATTTCGCGCCATCTGGGACAGAAAGATCTAGCGAAAATTTTCCCAGGCTTTCACGGAGCGGCGCCGTTGAACATGATCGGTTAGCGCGAAACCATCTCGCAAGAAATCAAAGCCAAGAGGAACGCCGATCTCGCACCCCTCGCTACGCCACCGAAACGGCGGCTACTCGGGGAATCGGACTTTGAAGAGCGAGTTTCAAGTACATCCCGCAGGAATCAGATCGACGGACAGGCTCAAAGCAACTTACACTTACTGCCAGGGAATCGGACGATAACTTGCCGAATTCCCGAGTAGGTTGCGCAGGAACCGTATCGAGGGAAGCATCGTAGGGTGCGCTTGCGCACCGATCTGATTTTCCTTGGCGTAGATCTGTTCCTTCTGGTGAACTCTGCAGCGCAGGGCGACCAGCCGGTCGCCCCTACCAATCTGATACTTTGCGGTACCCTTCCCATGTTCCGATCGCCCTGAGCGCTGTCGAAGGGTGCGGCCAATTTTTCAAATCCTGTATCTCTTACGCTGTCGAAAGCGCCGGCTCCGCCGCCGCGTCGCGCTCCTGAAAACGATATTGCAAATCGTACAAGCGCGCGTACAAGCCACCGCGCGTGAGCAATTCATCGTGCGTGCCCTGTTCCCAAATCTCGCCTTTGTGAATGACCAGAATCCGGTCGGCATGTTTGATCGTCGACAGCCGGTGCGCGATGATCAGCGCCGTGCGGTTTTTTAACAACTCTTCGAGCGCCAGTTGGATCGCCATCTCGGTTTGGGTGTCCACCGAGCTGGTCGCTTCGTCGAGAATCAGAATCTTCGGATCGAACGCGAGGGCGCGCGCGAACGACAATAACTGGCGCTGACCTTGTGACAGAGTTGCGCCGCGCTCCTGCACTTCTTGGTGATAAGCGCCGGGCAGCTTTTCGATAAATGGCGCGATCTGCGCCCGGCGCGCCGCTTCGCGCATTTGCGCTTCATCGATGCGGCCGTCGCCGAGCGTGATATTGGTAGCGATGTCGCCGGAAAAAAGAAACACATCTTGCAAAACTAATCCGAGCTGGCGCCGCAGCTCCTGCTTGTTCCACTGGCGGACGTCGATGCCGTCGACCAGAATCGCGCCGCTGTCGACATCGTAAAATCGGCACAGCGCCGAGATGATCGAAGTCTTGCCGCCGCCGGTGGCGCCGACCAGCGCAATCTTTTCTCCCGGTCGCACGCGAAAAGATACTCCCTTGAGCACCGGCTCGCCGGCTTGGTAGGAGAGCGAGACATTTTGAAACTCCACGGCGCCGGCGAATTTTTCCGCGCGCTTGGGCTCGAGCGGATTCTTGATCGTCTCCGGATCGTCGAGCAGGGCGAAAATCCGCTCCGACGACGCCATCGCGGCCTGCATGATATTGTACTTCTCCGCCAGGTCTCGGATCGGCTGGAACATGCGCTGGATATATTGCATGAAGGCGACCAACACGCCGGCTTCCACGGCGTTGGCGAAAATCAAGTCGGCGCCGCGCCACAGCAACAGTCCGATGGAAATCGCGCTGAACACTTCGATGACCGGGAAAAATACCGCGTTGTAACGAATGCTGCGCAATAAGACATTGCGATAGCTCAAGTTAACTTCTTGAAAGCGCCGGTACATGCGCTCTTCTTGACCGAAGGATTGCACCGTCGCCACCCCGGCGATGTTTTCCTGCAAGCCGGCATTGAGCCGGCCGAGAATCATCCGGCTCTCGCGGTAAACTTCCCGGGCGCGCCGGCGATAAAAACGGCTGATATAGAGTATCGCCGGAAAAGCGGCGAGGCAGACCAGGGCCAATTGCCAGTTGAGCCAAAGCATCATCACGGCGATGCCGAAAACGATCGACACGTCGCCCAATAAACCGACCACGCCGGTGCTGAACAGTTCGTTGAGCGTTTCCACGTCGTTGATCGTCCGGGTCATCAAGCGACCCACGGCGTTGCGGTCGAAGTAGGCCAAGTCCTGCTTCTGCAGGTGGGAAAAAATTTCCATGCGCAGATCGTGCATGGCGCGTTGGCCGGTATATTCCGTCGTGTAAGTTTGAATGAACAGGACGACAAAGCTGCACAGCACGACGCCGAGATAGGCCAACGCCATCCAGTCAAGACCGTGAACGTCTTTGGTGGCGATGTAACGATCGATGGCGACCTTGGTGATGTAGGGACCGAGCAACTGGGTGCCGGTCTGGAGCATCAGAAAAGTAAATGCCACTGCCAACAGTTTCCAATAGGGCCGCAAATAGCGCAGCACGCGCACCATCAGCCGAGCGTCGTACGCTTTGCCGAGAATCTCCTCTTCGGGATGGGCAGCGCCGATCATGGCGCCGCCTCCGCGCGCGCCACAGCGGCAACCTCGCGCTCCAAACTCTGACGCCGATACAGTTCATAATAAGCGCCGCGCCGCGCCAGCAACTCGGCGTGGCTGCCCTGTTCGATGATTTCACCGCCGCGCAAATAGACGATCATGTCGGCGTCGCGCACCGTCGAGATACGGTGGGAAATCAATAGCGTCGTGCGGCCGCGCATGAACTGTTTTAACTCGCGTAAAATCGCTTCCTCGGTCTCGGTGTCGACGCTGGAAAAGGCATCGTCGAGAATCATAATCGGCGGTTCTTTGACGATCGCTCGGGCCAACGCGGTGCGCTGCTTCTGACCGCCGGACAAACGCACGCCGCGCTCGCCGATGATGGTTTCGAAACCGGCGCTGAAGGATTCGACGGCGGACGTAAGCTGGGCGACCCGCGCCGCCCGTTCGACTTGCTCCGGGGCGCCGTCTTCGACGCCGAGCAAAAGATTGTCCCGTACCGAACCGGAAAACAGAAAAATGTCTTGCGACACGTAACCGACGGCGCTTTGCAAAGTGCGCAGCGGCAGTTTTTTCACGTCGATGCCGTCGATGAAAATCGTCTCGTCCGCCGGCTCATGCAAACGCAGCAGCGCTTGCACCAACGTGCTCTTACCGGCGCCGGTCTCGCCGATGATGCCGCACACCGCACCGGCGGGAATGCTGAGCGTAATTCCACGCAACGCCGCCGGCTGATCGGCGCCGTAGGCAAACGTCAGGCGGCGAAACTCGATGGCCCCAGAAACCGCCGGCGGCGGCGACACCGTGGCTTCGGTCAAGTAGCGCGCTCCCACCGGCGTGTCCAAAACTTCGGCGATGCGCGACAGCGCCGCGGTGCCGCGCTGATACTGATTGGCGGTGTAACCGATCGCCATCAGCGGCCAGGTGAGCATCGCCAGATAGCCGTTGAAGGCGACGAACTCGCCAAGCGTCATCGAGCCGAGCAAAACCTGGCGGCCGCCAAGCCAAAGTACGATGGTCGCCGCCACACCGGCGTGCACCTGCATGAGCGGCCAGAAAACTCCCCACAGCGTCGCCAGCCACATTGTCCGGTGGCGGTACTCTGAACTGATAACGCTAAAGCCGCGAATCTGATTTTCTTCCTGGGCGTAGGCCTGGACCACGCGAATGCCGGAAAAATTTTCCAACACATATGCGCTCATCTCGCTCACCTGTTCCTGAGTGGCGCGCGACCAGCGAAAAATTTGCCGGCCGAAGTAGCGCACGACAATGGGAATCAGCGGCATCGCCAGCATCGACCAAAGCGTCAGCCAAGGATCGATGGTGATCATCAGCGCCAAACTGAAAAGAATCACCACCAGAGCGTCGACGATCGCCAAGGATCCAAAGCCCATGAGCTCGCGCACGGCGTGAATGTCGTTGGTCAAGCGCGACATCAGATCGCCGGTCTTTTGGTATTGAAAATAACTCAGCGGCAAGCGCTGCATATGGGAGAACACGCGGTCGCGCAAATCGGCCTCGCAGCGGCGCGAGAAACCGTGGATATTGATGCGCCAACAGAAGCGAAACAAACCTTGCAACGCGGCGGCGCCAAGAATCAGTAACGGAAAATAAAGGTTGGAATGGTCGCGGGCCCGAGCGTGGAGCGCATGATCGATGCCGCCTTTGATCAACCAGGGCAGCGCGATGCCGGCGAGATCAGTGGCGACCAGCGAAAGCAGGCCGAGCAAGATCAACCGGCGGTAGCGCTCGACGAGAAATTTGATCCGGTCGTAGTAACGAAGAATTTTTCGATCCTCTGGTTCGCGGTCCGCGGCGCAAACGATGGAAGAATTCGATCTCACCACGAAGAGCACGAAGGACATGAAGGGTTAAGAAAATTTAAATTCGGCCTTCGTGCTCTTCGTGTCCTTCGTGGTGAATGGGTTTTGTCCAATTTGATTGAGGCTCTACTGCGCGAGTTTTCACTCTCTCGTCACGCCATGCTGACCATAAATCTCCGCCCACTCGCCAGCCATAAGTTTTTCCATCACCGGCGGCAAGGCTGTCAGCGGAACGCGCACTTGCTGCATCTGATCGCGGTCACGGATCGTCACTTTATCGTCCGCCGCGGCTTTGTCGTCGCCGACGGTTTGCACATCCACCGTAACACAGAAGGGCGTGCCGACTTCGTCCTGGCGGCGATAGAGCCGGCCGATGGACGCGGTGTCGTCGTAAACCGAATGCCAGCGCTTGCGCAGATCGGCGCAAAGTTTGTGCGCGGTCTCGACGATGCGGCCATTTTTCTTAAGCAGCGGCAGCACCGCGACTTTGATCGGCGCCAACTCCGGATGAAAATTCAGCACCACGCGCTTCTCGCCCTTCACTTCTTCCTCGCGATAGGCATCGACCAAAAACGCCAGAGTGCCGCGGTCCGCGCCGGCCGACGGCTCGATGACGTAGGGGACGATCTTCTGTTTACTCTCCTCGTCGAAGTAATCGAGCGATTTGCCGCTGAACTCGGCATGCTGTTTCAAATCGAAGTCGGTGCGGTTGGCGACGCCCTCCAATTCGCTCCAGCCCATGGGAAATAGATACTCGATGTCGGCGGTGCGCTTGGCGTAATGGGCCAGCTCGTCGGGATCATGCTCGCGCAGCCGGAGATTTTCCTTGCGGATGCCATAGCGCGGATACCAGGCGAAGCGCTCGTCGAGCCAGCGCTGGTGCCACTCTTCGTCGGTGCCGGGCATGACGAAGAACTCGATCTCCATCTGCTCGAACTCGCGCGTGCGGAATGTGAAATTGCCCGGCGTGATTTCGTTGCGGAATGATTTACCTATCTGGGCGATGCCGAAGGGCAGCTTCATGCGCATGGACTGGAGCACGTTGTCGAAATTGACGAAGATCCCTTGGGCGGTTTCCGGTCGCAAATAAGCCACCGCCGCGTCCTCTTCCACCGGCCCCATAAACGTCTTGAACATGAGATTGAATTGACGCGGATCGGTCAGCTCGCCCTTGCCACAGGCTGGGCAGAGCGTGCGTTTGGTACCGCAATGTTTACACGCTTCGCCGCCGGGAATGGTAAATTTGTTGCCCTTGGTCGCGGCGCAGAAGTGCAGCCAGCTATCTTCTTCGATTTTATCCGAGCGAAACCGTTTCTTGCAGTCGCGGCAGTCCACCATCGGATCGGTGAAATGATCCAAGTGGCCGCTCGCCTTCCACACCCGCGGATGCATGAGTATCGACGCATCGAGGCCGACCATGTCGGCGCGGTTCTGCACCGAGTCGCGCCACCAAACGCGCTTGACGTTATTCTTAAGCTCGACGCCGAGCGGCCCGTAGTCCCAACAGGAGCCGGTTCCGCCGTAAATCTCGCTCGACTGAAAAATAAACCCGCGCCGCTTACACAGCGACACGATCTTGTCCATGTCTACCATCAACACATCCTATCTGAACGGGGAATTTTGACAATGTAATGGATAGGGGAAGCAGAGTCAAAACAGGCCTGAGCGCTTTCGGCCAAGCGACGCTTCATTCGGGGCATCACGCAAATACTTTGTTAGATTCGCCCCGCTAAGTTATAATCGCCGTAATCAAGCGATCCCTGCGCGATCCCATCCATCGAAAACCGCGCAGATCGTCGATCAACTCCATGGAAGTCTCCGTCGTCATTCCTTGCCTAAACGAAGCGGATACCCTCGCCGTTTGCATCGAAAAAGCGTGGAGCGCATTTCGCGCCCAACAAATCGACGGTGAAGTGATCGTCGCCGATAACGGTAGCACCGATGGCAGCCAGGATATCGCCAAAGCGCTCGGCGCCCGGGTGATTCATGTCGAGGCTCGGGGCTACGGCAATGCGTTGATGCAAGGCATCTCGGCGGCACACGGTGAGTACGTCATCATGGGCGACGCCGACGACAGTTATGATTTCCTCGAAGTGCCGCGCTTCGTCGCGAAATTGCGCCAGGGCTTCGATCTCGTCCAAGGCTGCCGCCTGCCCTCCGGCGGCGGCACCATCGTTGCGGGCGCGATGCCGTTTCTCCATCGGGTTTGGGGCAACCCGATGTTTTCCTATCTGGCGCGCCGTTGGTTCAACGCGCCGCTCAGCGATGTCTACTGTGGCCTACGCGGCTTTCGCAAAGATTTTTACCTTACTCTCGATCAGCGCTGCACCGGCATGGAATTCGCGACGGAAATGATTATCAAAGCGAGCATGCGCAGTCGGAGCATCGGCGAGATTCCGATCACTCTTCACCCTGACGGTCGAAAAAGCCATGCACCACATCTCAGGACGTTTCGCGACGGCTGGCGCACGATTCGCCTGTTCCTGCTCTACAGTCCGCGCTGGCTGTTTCTCATGCCTGGGGCATTGTTGATGATTTTCGGTTTGTTGGGCTTTACCATCGCGCTGCCCGGCTTGACGTTAGGCGGCGTGACCTTCGACGCCCATACGCTGCTATTCTCGAGCCTGGCAATTTTATGCGGCTATCAGTCGGTGATCTTCGCCATCTCGGCGAAAACTTTTGCCATCAGCGCAGGCCTGTTGCCGGAAGATCCGCGCATGAGTCGTTTCTTCGAGATGATCTATCTGGAGCGCGGACTCGCCATATCACTCATCGCGCTTTTGATTGGCATCAGTTTACTAGTTGCCGCGATTCTCAAGTGGAAAGCCACGGGCTTTGGCCGCCTCGATTATGCTCAAACCATGCGCTTGGTGATTCCCGGCGCGACCTTAACCGCGCTGGCGGTGCCAACCGTTTTCTCGAGCTTTTTCGTCAGCATCTTGGGAATGGGGCGGCGATGAGCGCTGATTCCAACGAATCCTTCGACCGTTATGCCGAGGAATATGACAGCGCGCTCAGCCAAGGGCTCGCGGTTTCCGGCGAGAACAAAGATTATTTCGCGCACCGTCGAATCGAGTGGTTGCGTACCCATCTGCCGCGGGACATGACGGGTCTGAATCGAGTCATGGACTACGGCTGCGGCACCGGCTCCAGCGCGCCTTTACTACTCGATATTCTTGGCGCCAAGGCACTAATCGGCACCGACACCTCGGCGAAGTCGCTGGCAATCGCGGCGCGAGATCACAACTCCCAAAACTTTCAGTTTCTCAATTTCGACGAATATCGTCCCGACGGTGAATTGGACCTGGTTTATTCCAACGGCGTCTTTCATCATATCCCTTTGTCCGACCGGGCTGGCGCCGTAGGCTACATCTATCGAGCGATTCGGCCTGGGGGCTTGTTCGCATTGTGGGAAAATAATCCGTGGAATCCAGGAACCCGACTGGTCATGAGCCGCATCCCCTTCGACCGTGATGCGATTACACTCACCGCGCGCAACGCGCGCGACCTACTACGCTGCGGCGGTTTCGAAATTCTCCGCACCGATTTCTTATTTATCTTTCCGAATTTCTTGCGTGGGCTGCGTGGGATCGAGCCGTACTGCGCTGGCCTACCGCTCGGAGCGCAATATCAAGTGCTATGCCGAAAACCGGTCCCGTCTTCCGAAAATTAGCTCTGATTGCAATTCATCTAATCACGGTTCGGAAAAAACCATCCGGCGAATGTTCGGTGTTTAGTTCATGAAATTAATTGATACCATCGCAGCGCGGCGCTGGTTGGCGGTTCTTATCGTCGGATTGCTGGCATTTTCCGGCAGCGTCACCATCGGCTTGATCGGCGGCATCGCCGTGCCCAAAGAGCACGACGAGTTCAGTTACTTGCTCGCCGCCGACACCTTCCGCCAAGGTCGTCTCACCAATCCCACCCATCCGATGTGGATTCATTTCGAGAGCATTCACATCATTCATCAGCCAACGTATATGGCCAAATACCCGCCCGGCCCTGGAGCGATGCTCGCCCTGGGACAACTGCTGAGCGGTTACCCGATCGTCGGCGTATGGTTGAGCATGGGACTCATGGGCGCCGCCATCTGCTGGATGTTACAGGCCTGGGTGCCACCACGCTGGGCTTTGATCGGCGGATTATTTTCACTGCTCCACCCGATCGTCGGCATCGGCGCGGATTGGGCGCAAGGTTATTGGCGCGGTGCCTTGGCCGCCGCAGGCGGTGCGCTGGTATTGGGCGCATGCCGCTACCTGCTCAAGCAGCCCTCGGTACTTCGTGCAGTTTTGATGGGAGTCGGATTGACGATTCTCGCCAACACCCGACCCTATGAAGGGCTGCTTGTCGGTATCGGCGCCGGTGTGACGTTAGTGCTGGGGTTCTTGCGTCAACGCGACTTTGCCCTTCGCGTGCTGATCAAAAAAGTCGTCCTGCCGTTGGTCGTCACATGCGCGCTGAGCGCGGCCTGGATGGCTTACTATAATTTTTGCGTCACTGGAAATATTTTTCGTTTACCCTACCAAGTGCACGAGACAGCCTACGGCGTCGCGCCGCTGTTTGTTTGGCAAGAGCCGACATCCGTTCCAGTCTACCGCCACCCGCGCTTGGATAAACTCCACACCAGCCATGAGCTTGCGATTTACCGCGCCAAGCATTCGTTGACTGGGTTTGCCGCAGACAACGCCGATGCGCTGCTCATGTACGCTTTTTTCGTGGGCAACATTTTTCTCGTTCCGTTTGTCATCAACTTGCGCCCATGGCTCCGCTGGCTTTTACGCAACCGGTGGACGAAAAGCGCCGTGGCGATTTATTTTTTCGTGACCGTCGGGCTCATGGCCGAGACCTACTACTACCTGCATTATTGGGCGCCGGTGCTGGCGCTCAACTACTACTTTACGGTGCAAGCGTTGCGGATTTGGTGCCGGCGCGATCGGCGTCTCAGACCTTACATCGTGCCGGTCATGCTCGCGCTCGTTGCCATGCTCATGCTCATCGTCGCCCGGCAGAGGATCAAAGAGCAAGACAACCCGCTATCGGCAGCGTCCCAGCGCGCGGCTCTGATGGCGCGGTGGCAACAGCAGCCGGGCAAGCAGCTGGTGCTCATCCGTTACGACGCCGAAGCCAACGACCTTTTCGAATGGGTGTACAACGACGCCGATATCGATAACGCAAAGGTCGTCTGGGCCCGGGCCATGGAGCCGAGCGCGAACTGCAAATTGGCCGATTACTTCAAAGATCATGAGATCTGGTCATTGACCGTCGGAGCGGAAAACAAACCGGTCGAAGTAAATCCATTTCCGCGCCAAGCATGCCAGTGACCGAGATTGGATCAGAAGAGATTTTTTTGCCGCGACATGAAACGATTTCACTAATTCGTTTCACAGCCCGAACATATCCGCCATGTCATAAAGCCCAGGCTTCTGTTTGGCTAGCCACTGCGCGGCGCGCAACGCGCCGTGGGCGAAGGTGTCGCGGCTGTGGGCGCGGTGGATGAATTCGAGCCGTTCGCCAATGCCGCCGAAGATCACCGTATGTTCGCCGACGATGTCGCCGGCGCGCACCGATAACAGCGCGATCTCTTTTTTGCCGCGCTCGCCGACGATGCCTTTGCGGCCGTTGATGCCGACTTTATCGAAATCGCGGCCTAATGCGTTCGCGATAGAACGACCGAGCGCGAGCGCCGTGCCGCTGGGCGCGTCTTTCTTGAAGCGATGATGAGCTTCGACGATCTCGACGTCGTAATCGTCGCCCAACATCTTGGCGGCTTTACCTAAAAGCGAAACCAGCACGTTGACACCCAAGCTCGTATTGGCCGATAGCAATGTCGGCGTGCGCCGGGCCAGCTTTTTTATCTCAGCTTGCTGCGCCGCGGTGAATCCGGTGGTGGCGATGACCATGGGAGTTTTTTTCTTGGCCGCCGCGCGCAGATAATTCAGCGAAGCCGTGGGAGTGCTGAAATCGACAATCACTGCATTGGGCTTCAACACGGCGTCGAGCTTATCGGTAATGGGAATTCCCAGATGTCCCGCCGCCGATATTTCACCGGCGTCTTTGCCCAAGCGCGGGCTGCCCGGCCGATCGAGCGCGGCAACTAATTTAATATCCGTCGATTGCCGGATCGCCCGCACCAGCGCGCCGCCCATACGCCCACCGACGCCGCAAATGATAATTCCAAGAGCCATAAGGATTTACAGCAAAGCGAAATCGCGCAGCGCCTGTTTGAGCTTGGTCACATTGCGTTCGGCCATCGGCGTCATCGGCAGTCGCAGCTCGCCGCCGCATTTGCCCATCAGCGCCAACGCAGTCTTAACCGGGATCGGATTGGTTTCGATGAACAGGCTACGGATCAGCGGAATCAGTTTGAACTGAATTTCCCGCCCCTTCTCCCAGTCGCCTTTCAAGCACGCTTCGGTCAGCTGCGCGGTTTGCTTGGGCGCGACATTGGCAACTGTCGAAATCACACCTTTGCCGCCGAGCGCCATCAACGAATAAATCAGCGAATCCTCGCCCGAGTAGACCGCCAACCGCTCACCGCACAAACGGATCACGTCGATGGCTTGATCCACCGAACCGGTGGCTTCTTTGACGCCGGCGATATTTGTAATCTCGGCGAGACGCGCCAAAGTCTCCGGCTCGATCTTCGAACCGGTGCGGCCGGGAATATTATAGATGATGATCGGAATGCCGACTTCGGACGCGACCTTCTTGTAATGCTGATAGATACCTTCTTGAGTCGGCCGATTGTAATAGGGCGAGATCATCAGCGCGCCGTCGGCGCCGGACTTTTCCGCCTCCCGCGTGAGACGCACGGCCTCGTCAGTAGAATTGGAACCGGTGCCGGCGATGACCGGCACGCGCTTGTTGACGAACTTGATCACCGCGCGAATCACTTCGTCATGTTCTTGATGACTGAGCGTCGCCGACTCGCCGGTGGTGCCGCAAGGCACGATGCCGTGGGTGCCATTTTCGAGATGAAACGCCACCAGCGCTTCGAGACTTTGCCAATCCACCGCGCCGTTCTTGAACGGCGTCACCAATGCAACCATCGAACCGCTAAACATGAGTTTTCCTCCGACTTGAAAGCGAGATGAATTTTACTTGCCCAAACGGCGCGCCATCTCGGCGCTGAACTTCTGATCGAAGGCCGCCATCGGCTCGCCGAACGCGGTGGTAAAATTGCGCTCGCGATTATTGAGTTTGGCAAACGAGCGAAAATATTCCACCACCGCCCCCACACCCGTTTGCTCGATCAAAAAATCCACCGCAATAAACGCTTGCCCATAGGTGGCCGGCACACCCAAGCTGCGTAACCAGGTCAACCATTGGGGATTGCTCACCAACTGCGTCAGCGCCGGAAAAGTCTGGAAGGCTTTCACATTCGCGATCGCATCCAGCGCCTGCTCCCGGCTCGTGCTCATCGTCTCCGCGCCAAATTGATCAACGACCTTGTAGCCCACCCATTCGGCAAAGCCTTCGCGCAGCCACTGATCCGCCGTCGAGGCGCCGCCGTTGACCAATTCCCGCTCCGCCGTATGCGTCAACTCATGAGCGAGAATACGAATCCACTCAGGCCAGGGAGTTTTGCCGACGCGCCACTCGTTGACCAGCACCTTGCGGTACATGCCTACCGCTACCGAACTGACCGCCATCGTGCGCGACGACTGCAACAGATCGTCCGTACGCGGCAGATTAGCATTGGCGGCGAGCCGTTGGCGCAGCCTTTCAATGTCACGCTCGGCTTCACTGATCACCCCTTGCTCGTAGCCGACCTGCGACGGGTAGATCGTCACCGTAACATCGATCAACGGCAACTTCAGGTCGCGCTCCATAGCTGCACCGATCGCCGCCAGCGCTTTGGAATAATCCTTGTTGCCGTAGGCCGGCGGTTCGACTACGCCGTCGGACGCTGAAAGATTGATCGACTGCGGCACCGACGCGCAGGATAGCAGCAAAGCGAATAAGCCGAATGTAATCGCGAGACGCTGCGACTGGGCCGCAGAAAATTTCATCGTCACCCCGTATAGGAATGAGCCGAACCGGTGTTATTAGAGGTTAACCTTGCCGTGAAAAACTTCCGCCGCCGCGCCGGTCATGTAAACGCGGTTGTTGGCGCGCCACTCGATCACCAGATCGCCGCCTTTTAAATGAATCGTCACCTTGCGCTCGGTGCGGCCGGTGATGACGCCGGCGACGCCCACCGCGCTCGCGCCCGTGCCGCAAGCCCAAGTCTCGCCGGCGCCGCGTTCCCAGACACGCATGTTGATTTCCGCAGGAGTGATTATTTTAATGAACTCAGTGTTGACCCGCTTGGGAAAAAATTTGTGGTGTTCGAAGTGCGGCCCGATTTTCGCCAAATCCAACGACTCGATGTCGTCCAAATAAATCACGCAATGGGGATTGCCCATGGACACGCAGGTCACTTCGTAAGTTTTGTCCAACACCGTCAAGGGCCGGTTTTTGATCTCGCCATCGGCGTCGACGGGAATTTTCCGGCCGTCAAGAATCGGCTCGCCCATGTCGACTTCGACCAAGTCGCCGACGATTTTCGGCCGAATGATGCCGGCCAGGGTTTCCACTTCGAGCTCGGTTTTCGGCGTGATGCCATGGTCGTAAACATACTTGGCGAAGCAGCGGATGCCGTTGCCGCACATCTCCACCTGGCTGCCGTCGGCGTTGTAGATCTCCATCTTGAAGTCGGCGACTTGCGATGGATGAACCGTTAGCAGTTGATCCGCGCCGATGCCGAAGCGCCGGTCACAGAGTTTTTTCGCGATGGATTGTAAATCGGCGATATTGTTTTTCCGGCAATCGAGAAAAACGAAATCGTTGCCCGCGCCATGCATCTTGGTAAATTCTAGTTCCATGCGTCGAACCTTGACGGGCGTATTTCATACGCCCCGCGTCTTTCAACTTAACGAATGATTTCCACTTCATTGGACGGCGCGCTCAGCGTGCCGTCGAAAAGTTGCGCCGAAACCCGATAGCGATAGACCGTGCTCACGCGCACCTCTGAGTCGTCGAAGCGATACTGCTTTTGCTTGACGAACTTTTCGCGGTCTTCGACGCTGACGCGATTCAGCTCGCGGTACGGCACCGGACAGTCGAGGCAGCTCGGCGAAACCTCTTTGCGAAAAATCACGAAGCTCGCCAGGTCTTTAATCTCTCTGCCGTCGAGATATTCCGTCGGCCGGTTCCAGGTGAGCGCGATCGATTCGCCGGCCAAGCGCGCCGACAAATTGACCACCGGCTTGGGCGCGACGAATTCCGGCACGCGCGGGATGTCTTTCTTGCCGCAGGCCGGCAGCAGCAGGGTTGCCAGCAACGCGATGACGAGTGAACGTTTCATCTAAAACCCCAGTTCCTTCAAGCGGCGCACGACGTTTTGCCGCGCCGTCCCGCCCAGCGCTCGGCGCCGGTCCACCACCGACTGCACGGAAAGAAAACCATAAACATCCTTGCCGATCTTGGCCGAGAACCGTTGGAGATCGCCGATCGCTAACTCTTCAATACGTTTACCTTGAGCGATGCAAAATTGCACCACCCGGCCGGCCACCTCATGGGCGGCGCGAAACGGCATGGCGCGCTCGACCAAATAATCGGCTAAATCGGTCGCGTTCATGAATCCGTCGCGGGCCGCGTCGAGCATACGCTCTTTGCGCACCTTTAAACCCACGATGATCTCAGCCATGATGCGTACGCTCGCCTTGACCGTATCGGCCGTGTCGAAGAGCGGCACTTTGTCTTCCTGCAAGTCGCGATTGTAGGCCAGCGGCAACCCTTTCATGATCGTCAGGAGCGCGAACAGATGGCCGAACACCCGGCCACTTTTGCCGCGAATCAATTCGGGAACATCGGGATTTTTTTTCTGCGGCATCATCGAGCTGCCGGTGCAGTAACCGTCGGGCAGCTCGATGAAAGCGAATTCTTGACTTGACCACAGGACCAATTCATCGGCCAAGCGGCTCAGATGGACGAAGAGAATCGAAGCCGCGGCCAAAAACTCTAAGAGAAAATCTCGATCGCTCACCGCGTCGATACTATTTTTAGAGACGCGCGGAAAACCGAGCAGCTTGGCGACGTAAGCGCGATCGATCGGAAAAGTCGTGCCGGCGATGGCGCCGGAACCCAACGGCAACACGTTGATCCGTTCAAGACAGCCAGCGAAGCGCTCGACGTCGCGGCCAAACATATCGTAGTAGGCAAGCCAATGATGCGCCAACAAAACCGGCTGGGCCCGCTGCAAGTGGGTGTAGCCGGGCATGATCACGTCGAGATGCTTTTTCGCCGCCTTGCCGAGGGAAACTTGCAACCCGCGCAAAGCTTCGAGAATGACCGCCGCTTCGTCGCGCAGATAAAGCCGCATGTCGAGGGCCACTTGATCGTTGCGGCTGCGCGCGGTGTGGAGTTTGCCGCCGGCGGCGCCGATCAGTTCGGTCAAGCGCCGCTCGATGTTCATGTGAATGTCTTCATCGGCCGGCGAGAAAGCAAACTTGCCGCCGTCGATTTCCTGGCGAATCGACATCAAACCGCGAACGATCTTCTGCGCGTCGCGCGCCGGAATGATTCGCTGCTTACCGAGCATCTTGGCATGGGCGATGCTGCCCATAATGTCGTGGCGGTAAAGCCGCGCATCGATTTGAATCGAAGCGGTAAACGCCTCCACCGAATCCACCGTACCGGCGGCAAAGCGCCCGCCCCAAAGTTTTTTGTTCGGTTTTTTCACGACAATTATTCGTGCGTAGAATTCAATGCAGAATGCATATTGCAGATTGCACAATGCATAATCTCAGAATCCGAACTTCTGACTTCTGAATTCTGTATTCTGAATCCTTCTCCGATCATCGCGCCTTCGCTAACTTGCGCAACCGCAAACGCAACGCATTCAAGCGAATAAACCCTTCGGCGTCGGCCTGGCGATAGACTTGATCGGCCTCGAAGGTCGCCACGTTGGAATCGTAGAGCGAAGCGTCGGACTTGCGGCCGGTAACGATAGCGTTGCCTTTGTAGAGCTTCAGGCGCACCCGACCGCTGACATTGGCCTGGGCCGCGTCGATAGTTTTTTGCAACACTTCGCGCTCCGGCGCGAACCAGTAACCGTAGTAAATCATCTCGGCGTAGCGCGGGATCAGCGAATCGCGCAGGCGCAACACTTCCCGGTCCATGGTGATCGACTCCACGCCGCGGTGCGCCGAGTGCAAGATCGTCCCACCGGGGGTTTCGTAGACGCCGCGCGACTTCATGCCGACGTAGCGGTTCTCGACCAGATCGACCCGGCCGATGGCGTGCTTGGCGCCGATGTCGTTTAGGTGCGCCAGCAAATTCGCCGGCGATAATTTTTTACCGTTAAGCGCCACCGGATCGCCGCGCAGATAATCGATCTCGATGTACTCAGCGCGGTTGGGCGCCTTTTCCAAGGGCCGGCACCAGACAAACATGTCCGAGGGCGGCTCCTTCCACGGATCTTCGAGGATGCCGCCTTCGTAACTGATGTGGAATAAATTGCGGTCGGTGCTGTAGGGCTTGGCCTTGGTCACCGGCACGGGAATGCCATGCTTGCGCGCGTAATCGATCAAGGTCGAGCGCGCGTTCAGATCCCACTCGCGCCAAGGCGCGATGATTTTGATATTGGGCTTGAGCGCGTAGTAAGTCAGCTCGAAGCGCACCTGATCGTTGCCCTTGCCGGTGGCACCGTGAGACACCGCGTCGGCCTTTTCCGCTACCGCCACATCGATCTGTGCTTTGGCAATCAACGGCCGGGCGATGGAAGTGCCGAGCAGATAGGAACCTTCATAGACCGCGTTGGCGCGGAGCATGGGGAAGACGTAATTTTTGACAAACTCTTCGCGCAGATCGCCGATCACCACTTTGCTAGCGCCGGTCTTAAACGCTTTCTGCTTGATCGCCTGCAAGTCGTCGCCCTGGCCCAAATCGGCGCAATAGGCGATCACTTCACAACCATACTGTTCTTTTAGCCAGCGCAAAATCACCGAGGTGTCCAAACCGCCGGAATATGCCAAAACAACTTTCTTGACGTTCATGACTATTTCTTAGATCCTCTACTTCCGATCTTTTTTCTCAACGCTTTGCTCTTTCCCACTGTCGCGGCGAAGCCTTTGACCAGCCACACCATCACCGCCTTTTGCGCGTGCAAACGATTTTCCGCTTGATCGAAGGCGACGCACTGCGGGCTTTCCAAAACTTCATGGGTAATCTCTTCGCCGCGGTGCGCCGGCAAACAGTGCATCACCACGGCATCCTTCTTGGCCATGGCGACCACCCGGCTATTCACTTGATAGGCGCGAAAAGCATTGATGCGCGCTTTTGACTCTTGCTCTTGCCCCATGCTGGTCCACACGTCGGTGTAAATCGCATCGGCGCCGCTAACGGCCGCCTCGACCGAATGCGTCACCGCGACCTTGGCGCCGTTTTGCAAAGCCGTGTTGAGAATCGCCGCATCGGGCTCATAACCTTTGGGGCATGCGAGGGTAAACGAAAACGGCACCAGCGCCGCCGCTTCCAACCACGAGTGCACCATATTGTTACCGTCGCCGACGAAGGCGATTTTTAAACCGGCGAGCTTGCCCTTATGTTCGATCAGCGTCTGACAGTCGGCCAATACTTGGCAGGGATGGTAACCATCGGTGAGCGCGTTGATCACCGGCACGGAAGAATACTCGGCCATCTCTTCGATGATTTTGTGCGCAAAGGTCCGCACCGTAACCAAATCGAACCAGCGGTCCAAGTTGCGCGCGCAGTCCGCCGGGGTTTCCCTGGTGCCCAATCCGACTTCGGCGGGTCCGAGATAAATCGCCGAACCGCCTAACTGCGTAATGCCGACGGCAAAGGTCGAGCGCGTGCGCAAACTCGGCTTCTCGAAAACCAGCGCCATGTTCTTGCCGGCCAACAGCCGATGCGCGACGCCGCGTTTTTGCTTGCGCTTGAGGTCGGCGGCGAGCTGCAAGATGGCGTCGAACTCGCGCCGGCTGAGGCCGTCGAAATTGAGTAGATCTCGTTTGCTCATGGAACGAATAGTTACGCGGCTAGGTTATTTGTCATTGACCATGTGCTGGCCGCATGAACCCACTAAAAGGGTTCCAAAGGGGGCACGCCTCGCCTTTGCTCGCCGGCGGCGGGTCAAGACCCCGCACGCGAGGTTTCTCCGACCAATTGCCGCAAAACTTTTTCCAAGATCGCCAGACCGCGATCGATTTCTTTTTTAGTGATGGTCAGCGGCGGCACGAAGCGCAGCACCTTGGCCGCCGTGCAGTTGAGCAGCAGCCCCTCCTGCATACAGGCGTCGGCAATCTTAGCGCCCTCGCGATCGAGTTCGACGCCGATGATCAACCCCTTGCCGCGAACGTGGCGGATACAAGAAAAATGTTTTTTCAGCGCCTCCAGCCCTTTGACGAAATACTTGCCCATCTGCACGCAGTTCTTGAGCACACCGCCTTTGACCAAGGCGTTCATCACCGCCAAACCGGCGGCGCAACAAACCGGATTGCCGCCAAAAGTTGACGCGTGACTTCCGGGACCGAAGCTATTGGCGACCTCTTCGCGCGCCAGCATCGCACCCAGCGGCAAACCGCCGCCCAAGGCTTTGGCCAAAGTCATGATGTCGGGCTTGACGCCGAAGTGTTCGTAGCCGAATAGTTTCCCCGTCCGCCCCATGCCGGTTTGCACTTCGTCGAAGATCAACAGCAAACCGCGCTGATCGCAGAGCTCGCGAATGCCGAGCATGTAAATTTCATTGGGCACGATGACGCCGCCCTCGGCCTGAATCGGTTCGACCAGAATCGCGATGGTTTTCTTCTCATCGATGGCCGCTTCCATGGCGCCAAGATCGTTGTACGGCACCTGGCGAAAACCGGCGGGAAGCGGATCGTAGCCGGCGCGAACTTTTTCCTGGCCGGTGGCGGTCAACGTCGCCAAGGTCCGGCCATGAAAAGAGTTATGCGTCGAAATGATTTCGTAGCGGCCGCCGCGCTTTTCCAAACCGTAACGACGCGCCAACTTGATCGCCGCCTCGTTGGCCTCGGCGCCGCTGTTACAAAAAAATGCCCGGTCGGCGAACGAATGGCGGCACAGCTCGCGGGCCAGCTCCGACTGGGTTTGAATATGGTAGAGATTCGACACGTGGAGCAACTGCTGGGCCTGCTGTTTGATCGCCTTGACGATCGCCGGATGGCAGTGGCCCAGACTGTTGACCGCGATGCCGGCCAAGAAATCGAGATACTCTTTACCGTTGGCGTCCCAAACTTTAGTGCCGCGTCCTTTGACCAAGGCGATCGGCGTGCGCGCGTAAGTTTTGGCCACGTACTTGTCGGTCAGCGCGACGATATCGCGATTCTTCATTTGCGCACCACCTCCGTCCCGACGCCTTCTTTGGTAAAAATTTCCAAGAGCACGGCATGCTTCAGCCGGCCGTCGATAATATGCGTCTTCTCGACGCCGCCCTTGAGCGCGTTGATACAGCATTCGACTTTGGGAATCATGCCCGAGCCGACCACGCCGTCTTGAATCATCTTGCGCGCTTGCTTCTCTGTGAGATGGCTCAACAGCTCGCCCTTTTTGTCCTTCACGCCTTCGACGTCGGTCATCAAGAGTAATTTTTCCGCGTGCAGCGCTTCGGCCACTTCACCGGCGACCAAATCGGCGTTGATATTATAAGTCTCGCCGGCTTTGCCGACGCCGACGGGCGCGATTACGGGTATGAACTTGTTGGCGTCGAGCGAATCAATGATCAACGGATTGATGCCGATGATCTCGCCGACCATGCCGATATCGATGATCTCCGGCGATTCACCGTTGCCCGACGGCACAGTCACGTTCATTTTTTTCGCCAGAATTAGCTGGCCGTCTTTGCCGCTCAAGCCGACGGCCATGCCGCCATGTTGATTGATCATGTTGACGATCTCTTTATTGACCTTGCCGACCAAAACCATTTCGACGATGTCCAAGGTCTCCTGATCGGTCACGCGCATACCGCGCACGTAACTGCTTTTGACGCCCATCTTGTCGAGCGCGGCGTCGATCTGCGGCCCGCCGCCATGCACCACCACCGGGTTGATGCCGACGCACTTGAGCAAGACGATGTCCTGGGCGAAGCTCGCCTTGAGCTCCTCGTTTTCCATCGCATGGCCACCATATTTGATCACGAAAGTCTTGCCGTAAAAGCGCTGGAAATAGGGCAGCGCCTCCATCAACACTTCCGCCTTGCCGATAAAATCGTCCATCAACGGTCCTTCACTTAGAGGATATAGCGCGACAGGTCTTCGTTTTGGAGAATCGGTTCCAGCCGCTGGCGCACATACGCGGCGTCAATGGCGACTTCCTGGCCGTGCATTTCCGGCGCCGCGAAAGAAACCTCGTCGAGTAGAACTTCCAGAATCGTGTGCAAGCGGCGCGCGCCGATGTTTTCCATCTGCTCGTTGACGTTGGAAGCGATCAGCGCGATCTCTTCGATAGCGTCGGCGGCGAATTTTAAATGCACTCCTTCGGTTTCGAGCAAGGCTTCATACTGCTTGATCAAAGCATTCTTCGGTTCGGTGAGAATTCTGACGAAGTCCTCTTTACTGAGCGAGCTCAACTCGACGCGGATTGGAAACCGTCCTTGAAACTCAGGAATCAAATCCGACGGCTTGGCGGTATGAAATGCGCCCGAAGCGATGAATAAGATGTGATCGGTCTTGACCATGCCGTATTTGGTATTGACCGTCGAACCTTCGACGATCGGCAACAGATCGCGCTGCACGCCCTGGCGTGAGACATCCGGCCCCTGCGCCGAATCGCGGCCGGCGATTTTGTCGATCTCGTCGAGAAAGACAATTCCCGATTGCTCGACCCGACGCACCGCTTCGCCGGTGACTTTGTCCATGTCGACCAACTTGCCCGCCTCTTCCTGGGTGAGAATTTCCAACGCTTCGGGAATCTTGACCTTCTTCTGCTTGGTCTTTTTCGGCATCAGGTTAGAAAACATCTCTTTGAGATTGAATTCCATGCCTTCCATACCTTGAGGCGTCAGCACTTCGATCATTGGCATCGTCGATTGGGTCATCTCGATCTCGACGAAGCGATCATCCATCTTGCCGTCGCGGAGCATTTTCTTGAGCTTGTCGCGGGTGCCTTGCAGCCGCGCCGCGTCCACCGGTTCGCTCTCACCCTCGCCGGAGGTCGGCGGCAAAAGCAGATCCAACACCCGCTCTTCGGCGACTTCGTGAGCTTTGATTTCGACCTTCTGCTTTTCTTCCTCTTTGACCATGTTGACGGCGAGATCGGTCAAATCGCGAATGATCGACTCGACGTCGCGGCCGACGTAGCCCACTTCGGTAAACTTCGACGCTTCGACTTTGATAAATGGCGCTTGGGCAAGCTTCGCCAAACGGCGCGAGATTTCAGTCTTGCCGACTCCCGTCGGGCCGATCATGATGATATTTTTCGGCGCGATTTCGTCGCGCAAATCGTCCGGCACCAACTGGCGCCGCCAGCGATTGCGTAGCGCGATAGCGACCGCTCGTTTCGCGTTCCTTTGCCCGACGATATAACGATCCAATTCCGAGACGATTTCCCGCGGCGTCATCACCGGCGCCGGCGAGCTGCCCGAGTCGGAAAGAGTGTTTTTTGCATCCTCTGTCATAGGAATACTAACTCCTAACAATTTCGCCACGAAATGCAATCATTTTCGCCGCGGGAGGTGCGGTTCTGCGGCTCAGATTGGCCTAGCAGCGGCCAATACAGCCAATTCTGGAATTTTAAATTTTGAATCTGGAATCTGAAATTAGTAGTTCCTCGCGGCGAGGAAGCACAATTCTTCGAAGGTGAGTTGCTCGTTGGTGTAGACGCAGATTCCCGCCGCCACCCGCATCGCCTCTTCGGCGATCACCCGCGCGTCCAACTGCGTATGCTTGATCAGCACCCGCGCCGCCGCCAAGGCGTAATTGCCGCCCGAGCCGATGGCGATTACGCCGTCGTCGGGCTCGATCACGTCGCCGGCGCCGGAAATCACCAGCAGGTCGGTCACGTCGGCGACAATCAGCAAAGCCTCAAGCCGCCGCAGCACGCGATCGGTGCGCCAGTCCTTGGCCAACTCCACCGCGGCGCGTTTCAAGTTGCCATTGTACTGTTCTAACTTGGCTTCGAACTTTTCGAACAGGGTGAAAGCATCCGCGGTGGCGCCGGCAAAGCCGGCGATGACTCGATCGTGATGCAGCTTGCGCACCTTGCGCGCGCTGTGTTTCATCACCGTCTGCCCCAAACTCACTTGCCCGTCGCCGACAACGACAACTTTGCCGCCATGACGTAAACCTAATATGGTAGTGCCTTCAAACATTGAAATCCTTTAGCCATGAACCACGAGGCGCGAGGCGTGAGTCAGAAAATTCTGAGATATCCTCTTCCTTATGCCTCGCGCCTCAAGCCTCATGCCTTCTTCTCACGCTCGCGGATGCGCCTTATCATAAACCGCGGTCAATTGATCCAAATTCAAATGCGTATATCGCTGCGTCGTCGACAAGCTTTCATGGCCGAGTAATTCTTGAATCACTCTGAGATCGGCGCCGCTGTTGAGTAAATGCGTCGCGAAACTGTGACGCAACCCATGCGGCCCCATCTTGATCTGAATGCCAGCCAATTTCAAATGTTTCTCGACAATCCGCGCCACGCTACGGGTAGTAATGCGCTCGCCGCGGTTGTTCAAGATCACCGGCGATTCGCCGGTGCAGGTCAACTGCCAACGCTGACGCTGGTCTAAAGCATAAGTTTCCAACGCAGCGAGCGCGACCTTGCCGATGGGCACGATCCGCTCTTTGGAACCTTTGCCCACCACACGGACAATCTCTAATTGAATGTCGATGTCAGCCCAATTGAGTCCGACCAACTCACTGACGCGCATGCCGGTGGAATAGAACACTTCGAGCACCGCGAGATCGCGCACATCGAGGCCAGTCTTGGGTTTGATCGCGCCGAGGAGTTGAAAGACATCGTCGACGGAAAGAAACGCTGGCAAGGGCTTTTCCTGTTTGGGCGACTGAATCAGCAGCAGCGGATCTTTTTCAATTCGTCGGATCGAGAGCAAATAGCGAAAGAAACTTTTCAGCGCTGCTACCTTACGTCCGATGGAACTCTTTTTACGCTCGCGGGTGAGGGAAGCGAGAAACGCGCGCACGGCGTGAATATCGACTTTCTCGACGGCGACACAGCCAGTCGAATCGAGGCACAACTCCCGATCCAGCAAAAATTCTTGCAGCTGCGCCAAGTCGCTCAAATAATTGCGCAGAGTATGGGCCGAAGCATTGCGCTCGTGGCGCAGATGCTCGGCGTATTGCGAAATTAGCTGATCCACGATCCTAATCGCAGTCGAACCGATGTATGCCCATTGATGTAGCATACCCTCATGGTGATGAACTTTAAACAAGTTCATACATTCGAGCTTAAGGATCGGAATAATCGCAGTGCTTTACTACACCTGGGACCGGATCGCCGAATACCCAATTGGCACAGGAAATTCCGTTGGTGGCGGTCAGTGTTGCAAATGTTGTCCCAGCACCATACCTCACTAGCTTGGTTCCGCTGAACGAACAAAACTGATTCTCGTTGGCGCAGAAGGTCCATGTCCCCGTCGGCGTCACATACGCCGCGCTCACCGTCTTGTCGGCGCTCATGGTGACATTGCACGTCGTCCCGCTGGCGCTGTCGCAGCCCGTCCAACTGCTGAAGTTGTTCCCTCCAGCCGTGCTCGGCGCGGTTAGCGTCACCGCTGTGTTGTTGTTGTAGCTGCGGGTAAACTTGTCAATGGCGGAGAGAAAATGTGCCAGATAGCGGCGCAATAGTGTACCAGTCAGGTTAAGAGAAAAGGGCTTTGAAGCCCCTGGGGTTTATTGTTGAGCTGGCACGTCGATTTAGATTTTGGTGTTGGGTTCTCCTTCGGTTG